>USCN01000031.1 GCA_900553165.1 uncultured Collinsella sp. | reverse complement strand
GAGCCGGTCCGCAAACGCGTCCAGCTCGGCGGGCGTTACCTCTAAAGCCTCAGCCATTAACGATTCCTGCCGTGGCAGTACTTAAACTTCTTGCCGCTACCGCAGGGGCACGGGTCGTTGCGGCCCACGTTGACGTACGGATCGTCGCTCTCGGACTTGCGATAGGTGGTCACCTTGCCACCGTTGTTGACGGCAGCCGGACCACCCTGGACAGCCGTGCGGGCCTGCACCTGCGCCTGCTTGCGCAGCACCGAGTCGCCGTTGTCACCATCGACCTCGGCAGGACCGGAGAAGTGCGCACGCTCGAGCGCGGGCTCCTCCTTGTGCTCCACGGCACGCGGGGCAGCCTTGATCTCGATGCGCAGAACCGTGCGCAGGTAATCCTCGTACATGGTGTCGACGAGGATCTGGAACGCGCCGTAGGCCTCGGTCTTGTACTCGACCAGCGGGTCGCGCTGGCCAAAGCCGCGCAGGCCGATGCCGGTCTTGAGATAGTCCATCTCCTGCAGGTAGTTCATCCAGCGGGTATCGATGACGCGCAGCATGACCTGGGTGTTGAGCTCGCGCATCAGGTCCTCGCCCAAGCGCTCGGCCTTCATGTTGTAGCACTTCTCTACGTAAGCCAGGACATCGGCAGCCAGAGCCTCATAATCCTCGTCGGGGAACTTCGGCGTATCGATGTGGCCGGTGAGCTCCACAACCCACTTGCGCAGGCCCTCCAGGTCGCGCTCGCCATCGTGACTGTCCTTGGTGCAGAACTCCTGAACGCAGCGGTACACGGTGTCGTGCATGACCTCGGTGATGTGGTCGGTCAGGTCCTTGCCGTCCAGAATCTTATTGCGCTCAGCGTAAATGACCTGGCGCTGCTTGTTCATGACGTCGTCGTACTCAAGGACGCTCTTGCGCATGGAGAAGTTGATGCTCTCGACCTTGTGCTGGGCGCTCTCGACGGCCTTGGAGATGATCTTGTGCTGGATGGGCATGTCGTCGCCCATGTCGGCCGTGACCATCATCTTGGAGACGCGGTCCATCTTGTCGCCGCCGAACAGGCGCATGAGGTCGTCCTCGAGCGACAGGTAGAACTGGGTCTCGCCCGGATCGCCCTGACGGCCGGAGCGGCCGCGCAGCTGGTTGTCGATACGACGGGACTCGTGGCGCTCGGTGCCGATAACGGTCAGGCCGCCGGCGGCAAGCACGCGCTCGCGCTCGGCCTTGCAGGTCTCCTTGGCCTCGGCGTTAAACTGCTCAAGCTGCTCGGGCGTCACGTCCTCCATGGTCAGGCCCTCGTACTCAAGGCGCTCGCGCACCAGCTCGTCGGGGTTGCCGCCCAACAGGATGTCGGTACCACGACCGGCCATGTTGGTAGCGATGGTCACGGCGCCGTAGCGTCCGGCCTGGGCAACGATATGAGCCTCGCGCTCATGGTGCTTGGCGTTGAGGACCTCGTGCGCGATGCCGCGCTTGGTAAGGGCGGCCGACAGCTTCTCGGAGCTCTCGATGGAGACGGTGCCCACCAGGACCGGCTGGCCCTTGGCGTGACGCTGCTCGACATCGTCGGCGACGGCGTTGTACTTGGCCTGAATGGTACGGTACACCAGGTCCTCGTGATCAACACGCTGAACGGGTTTGTTGGAGGGGATGACCTCGACGGGCAGCTTGTAGATCTCGCGGAACTCGGCATCCTCGGTGAGTGCCGTGCCGGTCATGCCGGAGAGCTTGTCATACAGACGGAAGTAGTTCTGCAAGGTGATGGTGGCCAGCGTCTGGTTCTCCTCGCGTACGAGCACGCCCTCTTTGGCCTCGATGGCCTGGTGCAGGCCCTCGGAGTAACGGCGGCCTTCCATAATGCGGCCGGTGAACTCGTCGACGATCTTGACCTCGCCGTTGGTGACCACGTACTGCTTGTCGCGGTGGAACATGTACTGGGCCTTCAGCGCCTGCTGCAGGTGGTTGACCAGCTGGCCGGAGAGATCGGCATAGATGTCATCGATACCCAGGCGGCGCTCGATCTTCTTAAGACCGCGCTCGGTGGCGGCGATGGTGTGCTTGGCCTCGTCCATGACGTAGTCGCCCGTGGGTTCAACGTCCTCGGTGGCGGTAAGCATGTCGTGCGACACGTCCTCGCCGCGCTCAAGGCCACGCACGGCACGCGCGAAGTCCTTGTAGGTACTGGCGGACTTGGTGCCAGCGCCCGAGATGATCAGCGGGGTGCGAGCCTCATCGATCAGGATGGAGTCAACCTCGTCGACGATGGCGTAGTTGTGGCCGCGCTGCACGCGCTGCTCGGGACGAGTGACCATGTTGTCGCGCAGGTAATCAAAACCGAACTCGGAGTTGGTGCCGTAGGTGACGTCGGCCTGGTAGGCCGGGCGCTTGAGCTCGAGCGGCATGTTGTTCTGGAGCAGACCGACGGTCATGCCCAGGTACTTATAGATGCGGCCCATCCACTCGGAGTCGCGCTTGGCAAGGTAATCATTGACAGTGACGACGTGCACGCCCTTGCCGGCAATAGCGTTGAGATAGCCGGCCAACGTGGAGACGAGGGTCTTACCTTCGCCGGTCTTCATCTCGGCGATGTGGCCCTCGTGCAGCGCCATGGCGCCAATGAGCTGCACGTCAAAGTGGCGCATACCCATGGTGCGCTTGGAAGCCTCGCGCACGGTGGCAAAGGCCTCGGGGAGCATGTCGTCGAGCGACTCGCCGTTGGCGTAACGCTCGCGGAACTTATCGGTCTGGCCGCGGAGTTCCTCCTCGGTCATCTTCTCAAACTGGGGCTCAAGACCGTTGATCTGGTCGACGATCTTGTAGTAGCGCTTAAGGTCCTTATCGGATCCAAAGGACAGCAGCTTTGACATGAATCCCATGTGGTTTTCCTTTTTGGCCATCGCCCACGCCGTGCAGCTGCGGGCGAGTTAAACACAGATGATTGTACTTTAGCCAAACAAGGCGCGGCCTATACGGTCGAGCTCGACCGCCACGTAATAACTATGACCAACCTGCCGCAATGGAACGGGTTTATTTTGGCAGGTTTTATCTGAGCAAACGCCGTCTCTCTGCCATTTGGTGCCACGGGGACAGGTTAGCTTGCACCAATAAAAAGAAAAGGGCCGCGCACCCAAATGGATGCACGGCCCTCATGCCATGAATGCGAGTGATTCCGCGGCGAGCTATTTACTCAGCAGCCTCGGTGGTCTCGGCCTCGGCAGCGGCCTCCTCGACGGGAGCCTCTGCGGGAGCCTCGGCGGCCTGCTTGGCAGCCTCCTCGGCAAACTTAGCAGCACGCTTGGCCTTCTCGGCAGCCTTAGCCTCAGCGGCGGCCTTGCGAGCGGCCTCGGCCTCAGCAGCCTTGGCGGCCTTGGCAGCCTTGGCCTCCTCAGCCTTCTTGAGCTGGGCGGCAGCGGCGCCACCGAACTTGTCGGCGAAGCGCTGGACGCGTCCACCGGTGTCGACGAACTTCTGCTGGCCGGTGTAGAACGGGTGGCACTCGTTGCAAAGCTCGACCTTCATCTCGGACACGGTAGCGTGCGTCTTGAAGGTGTTGCCGCAGGAGCACGTCACCGTGCACTCGACATACTGGGGATGGATACCCTGCTTCATGGTAGGACTCCTTATTGGTCAGGCGCTGGTTACCGATCAGCGCATAAGGCGTCTTGGTTTCCGACCAAGACAACAAACTCGGCTATGGTACCACGGCGCCGCATGTCCCACAAAAGGTTCACGGTCTTTTCGGCACGACACGAGCTGGCCCTTGAATATCAACTATCATCCGAACACTCCCCCACATTCATCCTTCGTATGTATCGAGGTATTCCTGCTTGAGCGTCTGCGAGGACGACTTGATCTTTTCCACGAGCGTGCCGGCCTCGATGAAGTAGAACGAGTCGGTGAGGTCTGCCAGGTCGTCGAGCAGATGGCTTGAAATGAGCACGCTGCGTCCCCGCGCCACCTCGCTGCGCATCGCGTCGCAGGAGGTTTTCCGCTTTCCCGGATCGAGGCCGTTCAGCGGTTCATCGAGGATGAGGTACGGGCAATCGGTCGCTATCGCCATGGCAAGCTTTACCTGCTGCTTCATTCCCGTCGAGAGTTTACGGGCCGGCTTGTCGAGATATGGGGAGATTCCGAGGGAGCTGCAGAGCGAGTCGATGTCGGCGGCCGATTTCCACGCATCCCTAACGAAAGCAAGGTGCTCGAGGGCTGATAGCGTGGGGTAAAGATCCGTGCCGCCTGAAGAGCTCAGGTAGACGAGTTCTGCAAATTCGGCTGATTGACGTTGGCTGATTCCGTCTGCCACCAGGCTTCCCGAGTGGATACGGGTGGGAAATTGGCCCGACAGCGCTTCAAGAAAGGTGGTTTTCCCCGAGCCGTTGGGAGCAATGAGGCCCGCCGCCGTTCCCGGGCTCAAGAAAAGCGATCCGATTGAAAGTATCGTCGTGCTTCCGTATCCCACGCTCACGTCCAGAAGCTCGAGCCCATGGCGCTTTTTCGCGGGTTCAGACTGTTTGGGCGAACGTGTCGCAACGGCGCCGACCGCAAAAAAGACCGCGACGTATATCAGGGCCACGGCAAGCATCGATGCACCGCTTGAACCGGAGTCAATGAATTCTGTTGGGAAGCATCCTACGTAACCCGTTGCCTCGATAGGCGAGAACACGGCCAGCGGCAGGAGCTCGAGCGCGGCATTATGCCCCAGTGCCGAATCGGACAATAACGGGAATGCCGGGGCCGCGACAAGCAACGCGGAGGTAAGGGGGCCCGCGAAGACGCGCCTCGTTGCGGTCGATAGGACGACGGAACAAACGGATATCAAGGTTCCACCCGCGAGCAGCGCGAGAAGTATGGTCGTGAAGACGTCTCCCGCGGTCGTGGTAGTGAGCGCGCCGTTATGGAAGAAGGCGATCGGGTACCCGATCTGCCCGAAGCCGTTTAGGGCCAAGGCGTAAATACTCCCGGGCGCAAGGCCGGCGAGGAGCATCGCGGTCCCCGCGCCAATTATCGAAAACACGGTTTGGATAAGGCGCCGGAATTTGGGCACGGGCGCCTTTGCCGCCAGGGTCCCGGGCCTTGTGGCGCCGAGCACGAGTATCGACGAGAGAAGGAAGGGGATGAAGGGAAGGAAGGACGGCGCCTGGGCAATGGCGTAGGGCAGGAAGGAGAGGAACGGCAGGTCGTTTGCGGAGGCCGGGATATCCGCGATGCCGGAGCTGCTCAGAGCGCGGCAATATGCGAGCTCTGCGTCATTGGTCTCCTGGTCCCCCACGATGGACCCGGATTGGAAGCCCTCGTCCATGAGCGCGTAGTAGCTCTCGGCAGAGTCGAGAAAGGCGGCGTCGGTTTGAGCGGCGAGGGCGGCGTTCGCGTATCTTGCAAGCTCAGCGTCATCTTGCTGCTCTGGCGATAGGTCTGTGCCGCTGGCCTGGGGCGCGCGCGTATTGAATGCGTCGACAAAGCCCTGCATGCCCTGCTTCATAAAGAAGGGGCCGTAGATGGGTGAATTGAACGCAATGGGGACGGAAAAGGCTGCAGCAAGAACGAGCGTGGAAATCCATACGGCCTTGTCTCTTAGGATTAGTTTGAGAAGAAGTCGACAGTACATTCAGAAGCACCTGCATTCCTCAAAGAATCGTTAGATTAAAAGTAACAGACCGAATGAAGATGCGTGCGATGGGGGCGAGGCGAATGGCTGAGCGGTATCGATACGCGGGTTCAACGGCATCATATTGACCACATAGATTTTTAACTTGCATTTCTACCCGCCCTTTTCGTAGAGTCGCCGATACGTGCTTAGCGCACCCTCGGCGCGTCCGGCAGGCTTTGCGAAATGGGATCCAGGAGACTTCGGCGCAGCATCATCTTGCGGAATGCTCCTAATGAACCTCCCATCCTTCAAAAACAGAATCTCATCGCACAGCCTATCGACCGAATCCAAGATGTGGGATGACATGATGATGCACGTACCAGAATCGGCCAGCTTCCTGAGAATCTCGGAATGCAAGTCCACCCTGCTGGGGTCGAGCGCGTTCATGGGCTCATCTAATAGAAGGTACCGCGCGCCCGTCGCATACGCAATCGCCAGGGTAAGCTGCTGCTTCATGCCCTGGCTCAGAGTGCGGATCCTCATCTTCGCGAACTCGCCTATCTGCGTTTGTTCCACTATCTCTTCGATATCGCGAGCGTGCGGCCACATATCGCAAACCATCTTGAGGTGATCTTCCGCACGCAATCCGGGATACAGCAGCGTCCCCTCACCAGGTGCATAGAAGATCATAGAACGGACCTCTCTCGCACCCGTACCCTGCACCTCATCCAGAACGATGCTCCCGTCCACGCGAGGACCCGGCAAACCTGCCATCGCACGCAGCAACGTCGTCTTTCCATGCCCGTTCGGAGCGACGAGACCGTAGACCGTACCCGGGGCAAACTCAGCGTTCACCGAATCTACGAGCACCTTCTTTCCATAAGAGATCGTCAGCGTTTGAAGGTCAATCATCGAGATCATCCCCTTTCGATCTTTGGAACACTCAGGCGCACCATCAACGGAGATACGGCGCCCAAGACCACCAGCAGAGCGCCCGATGCGCCGACGACCTCTCCAAAAGGCATCGCGTTCGTCCCTCGCCCAAGGAACCCAATCGTCCCCACCTGGGAAGCGGGATCAAACGAGGCGAATGGAGCCAGCAGCGCGACGCCCATGCCCACGCTTTCAACATGAGCGCTCAACGAACCCAACACCAAGAGAACCGCGCAAACCATTCCGGTGACAACGGGGTTGCGGCTAATCGCTGCTGTCAACGCAGCGACGACGGAAATCACGCCGTATGCCATGACCAGCAACGGAATACTGCACAACACCGCCTCCCCCACCATGGACGTTGTCGAAGCTCCCGCCCGAATGAGAGCGACGGGATACTCCGATCCACCCGCACCGTTCTTAATCACGGACACAACGACAGCGGGAACCATCGACACCAAAAGCAGCACCAAGCCAAGCAGGAGAGCCAGCGCAACAGCCGTCAGAAAACGCACATGCGCTGTTGCGGGGATCTGGAGAACCAGAAGGGAACGACACTGCAGGTGGGTGCACGCGAGCGATGTGACAACCACGGGCAACAGCAAAAATAAGGAGGGAAGCGCTGCCTGGAGATACGAAAGGAGGATTAATGGGGGCATCTTCGTACTTAACTCGTAAACCTTGGGTTCCGGCAAGCTCGCGATCGACTCAAGCAGAAGGGCGCGCGCCTCCGCACGAGAAGGAGTCTCCGGCTCGATTCCGATCGATTGCAGGAGAGTCGCATCTGCCGCGCCCAGCTCACCTCGAGCGCGCTCGTACGTCGCAAGGCTTCGAAACCCCTCCGCAGGCATAGGCGCGTACACGAAACCCGAAAGAGCATCCCGCATGTCTTCCAGGGCCGCTTTGCCCTCGACGTCCATATTCGCAGCGTTCTGCTCTAGATACCGATCTATTGAACGGAGCTCCCCATCCCTATACCGAACAGCGGAAACGTTATCAGCGTCAGGAAACATCTCGACCAGAGCCGGGGCCAGCATCGTCGTCGACATTGCAATCGCGCATACGGCGAGGGTAGGAGAACGCAGGAGCAGTTTCCCCATCGTTCTTACGTATGCAACGGCGGAGGCACAAGCGCTCGAACGAGTTGCCGTTCTCGATGCAGTGAAGGAACCTCTCTCAAGACAAATCGGGGATATCGGGCACGCGCAGCCGCTCTTTCCAGCAACGCAAAGCAGGCTAATTGCCAGCACCTCGATCCCGATTGCGCATACGAGGGCAATCGCGCCACGCTCGAAGCAAAGTCCAGGCAGATTCACTATCTGCGTTGTCGGGTACGGGCTATAGGCGCCGACGGTCAACTCAGTGTTCGCATACGTAAGGGGATTCAACAGGGCGAACTCACGTAAAGCGATGGATCTTCCGTAATACCCGGGAACCATCGTCACCCCCATCAGGGCACATACGAACACGATTCCAAGCGTAGGGTTATTGGCAATCTTCACGGCAAGGTGAACGACAAGCGAGATGAACGCTGCCACCAAGAATTGCAAGATGGCCGTCTGCGCGAACACCAGCCAAGCCGGTTTGATAACCGGAGTCGCATATTGAATGTAGCCTATCGGATAGAACGGCGAGCCCGGGCCATTCTTCACAAGCGCGGCGATTATCCCTGGAAGATTGATGGCGAGGACGGCAAGCATTGCAAAAACACTCGCCCATACGCTCGATGCAACAAGTCTACCCAGCTCGCCCATCGGTGCCTGGATGATGAGCTTTTCACGTTTGTTAAGACGCGCGGCAAGGAACGAGACGGCAACGGCCGTTGCGACCCATAGCAAGTACTCCTTCGATCCGTCATAATAGGTGTACTCTCCATCCGATATCTGCAGAAACGGAAGTAGGAGAGAGCGGTGCCAAGATAAGACGTCCCGCGGCAAGAGGGTACAGAAGCGCGGGCATGCTTGATGAAGAGGTATAGACACCGTCCTCCCCCGCATTCACAAGCGCATCCGCATAGGATGCTGACAATTCCTGCTCAACACGGGTTATTCCCGACTCGAGGTATTCGACCCGTCCGTCGATGCCAGCCGCGCTCCTGAAGACGGGCAGAGCACAAAGAACCATCAACGCAACAACGACAACACAGAGCGACCTGGAGGAGAGAAGCGACCTAAAGATCGCCTTCGAGATTTTGAGCATATTCATCGCCAACCTTAACCTCATCCAGTCGGAACAGAGGGGCCGAACAAAATGCTCGGCCCTTCCTCGCATCTAGTAGGTGCTATAGACAAATTGCCATTTATCAGTTGTGCCAAGAACACCACAGGAGCACATTGCAGCGAGGCGGGATTCCCTATGATGCGCGGATCGGCGATAGACATTTCGGTAGGAGATCGTCTTGTAAGAGATGTTGAACATCGAGATGCTGTGCCCGCTTACGCCGCGAGGACAGCTGTAGCTCCAGTAGGTATCGACGACGTCGTCCGTATACCCGAGGGGCTCAACGAGGGCACACTGGCTACTCTCCTGGGAAGGAGGCATCGGGGTATCCGCAAAAGCGGGGGCTCCCGGCAGCAACAGACAAAGAGCGAGGCCGAGGAAAACCAAGAGCTTACACGACTTAACAGTACTGAACATAATCCTCTCCAATCTAGAGGGGTTTCGGTTGCAGCATGCTGTGATTACTTGCCTGCAAAGTCAATTTAACATAAACTGTTAAAAAGTAACCTGAGTTTTTTAAATTCTTCGGAGGTTATTATGAGTTCCGACAATCGCACTCCCCGGCTTCATTCCTTCCGCATCGCATGTGCGATAGCCTCTGCGACCCTTTGCGCCACCGCCATCGCACAAGTGGCGTTCTCCTTAAAGCCAGCAATCGAAGTGCTCGACAACCCTGTAATTGCAGACTCCCCCGCGTATCCAGCCCTTGCGATCTCGACATTGGTCCCTGCCGTCATCGGTATCGCTACGACCATCCTCAGCGCCGTTCTCGTGTGGACGATCAAGAGCGGAGACCCCTTCAAGAAAGGGTCTGCGACATGCTTGAAGGTGCTCGGCATTCTCTTCGTTGTTCAAGCTGCCACCAGCCTCTACGCCGGCTCACTCAAAACCTCCGTTTCGATGTTTGGCGGCGAGGGGGCCGTCGGCGCCCAAGAGATCGCTTCATCATTCGATTGGACCTCTCTGGTTCTCGGCATCGTCCTGTTCATGCTTTCCCAGCTCTTCTTGTACGCCCGAGAGCTGTACCTCGACTCCGACGAGATTGCGTAAGGAAACGCCATGCCCGTAATTGTTCGCCTCGACAAGATCATGGCCGAGCGAAAGATTTCCTCGAACGAACTTGCCGAAAGGATTGGAACCACGCCCGTGAACCTGTCCCGTATTAAAAAAGGGCATATTCGCGGCATTCGCTTCAACACACTCGAGCAGCTATGCCTCGCCCTTCGTTGCCAACCCGGAGACCTTCTCGAAGTCATGAGCGAAGAGGATGCCCGAAAGGAGTTCGGACTCGATTGGTCCGCCGAGGATTAGAGGGCGGTCGTACTCGCCCTGCACACGGGGATGCGAATCGGCGAGGTCTGCGGCCTTCGGTGGTGCGATGTGGATTTCGAGACGGGCCTGATCTCGATCAGACACTCGGTGGCGTACGCGAAGGGAATGGGTTCGTTCATCAAGGACACCAAGACCCATGACGCCAGGGGTATCCCCATCGACCCGGTCGGCCTACTCCCCTTCCTGAAGGAGACCCACGAGATCGACTGCGGAAAGCTGCGCTTGCGCGGCCTTACCGGGGCGGTCGAGATCGGGGACTGCTACATCCTGTCGGAGCCGGGCGCGACCTTCGCGACGACAAGCTATATCCGCAGGGCGTTCAAGACGTTCTCGGAGACCAACGGCCTCATGGGCACCAACGACGAGCTGATCACGTTCCACGGCCTTCGCCACACGTTCGCAACGCAGTGGATCCGCCAAGGCGGCGATATCAAGGCGCTCCAATCGATCCTCGGCCACAAGGACGCCATGGCGACGCTCAACGTCTACGCCGACATCGAGCCCATCTCCAAAATCCATAACATGCTGCGCGCCACGCCGTGCCTTTGGCGCGGGCACCTCGGGCCGAGGGTCGATCCGGGTCCCATGTTCCAACAGAGGATCCAGGAGTCCATCGAGACGCTCCAGGCGTTCGGCTACGGCATCACCGAGCCGGACGACCGAAATATCGCCATACGCGACGTGAAGACGAACAGTTGGCTCTAGCTCACCGAGTACGCGGCAGTGCTGGGCCCATCCCAACTGAGGTCACGGTGGTCCGATAGGGGCGCCGCCCGCGGCATGCGCC
>USCN01000030.1 GCA_900553165.1 uncultured Collinsella sp. | reverse complement strand
CCGAGTCACAGGGAGGCGCCAATGCGCCTCCCTGTGACCGTTCGGCTATTCGGCGATCGGCGCTCCGTGGCCCCAAGAACCTTCCATGCCGCACACGGTCGAGGCAAACCCGGCAGCAAAGTCGAGCGCGCGCTCGATGGCCTCGGCGCCATCCTCACCACGCTTGGCGGAATCGAGATAGCACATCAAAAACGAGGTGAGGAACGAGTCGCCCGCCCCCATGGTGTCCTTCATGTCCGTTACCGGTTTAGCCAGCTGGCGGTAATAGCGCTCGCCGTCGTAAGCAATGCAGCCCTCGGCGCCCGCCGTAGCCGACACAAAACGCGGACCCAGGCCCTTCACCCATGCCAGACGTTCGCGAATCTCGTCCTCACTCGCGGCATCCGCCGCACTAAAGAAAGCGAAATCGACGTAGGGCGCAATCTGCTCGTAGTACTCGTCGGTGGAGTCGTCCGAAAAGTCAAAAGAGACCGTGACGCCCGCAGCCTTCAACTTGGGCAGCTCGCGCTCGGTGAAGCAATAGTTGCCCGAATGAACCACATCGAACTGCTTCATGTACGCAAGGTCAAAGCGATCGAGGACATAGCGCGCATCGCCACGGATACCGCCCTCGTTGGAGCCAAGGAAGACACGGTCACCGTCAACGACGGTCACGCGAGCCGCTCCGTTCTCGCCAATCATCTGCTCGCACTTGTCAAGCTCGATACCCTCATCCTCGAGGCTTGCAATGACATGCTCGGCAGCGGCATCATTGCCAAAAATGCCCATGTATGCGGAGCGTGCGGCACCGCATTTCTTGGCATAAACGGCGAAGTTCACCGCATTGCCGCCGGGATACATGGTGTGGATATGCTCGTAGCGATCGACGACGTTGTCGCCAAATCCGAGCGCGTTAACGTTAAATGCCATGGCCTTTGCTCCTTCTAGTACTCGACAACACCCATATAGCGACGGAAATCGGGATCGTGATCAAACACCTTGCCGCGTGCGGCACGCAGCTCGCAGTTCATGGCGTAGAACAGCACCGGGTCCAGATAGGCACGGACGCTCGCCGGCACGGCTTCCATACCGTACTCCTTGGCATCGAGCACCATCAGCGTATCGGTATGCGTCTTAAGGAACGCCAGGGCGCGCTCGTCCATAGCACGGCACTCGCTGGAGCCCATCTGCAGGAAGTAAAAAACGCCATCCTGAGTAGCCTCGAAGGGGCCGTGGAAGTACTCGGCAGAGTGGATGTAGCTGCAGTGCTGCCACTGCATCTCCATAAGAGAGCAGATAGCGAAACCGTAGGTCTGGCTAAAGTTGGGACCGCTGCCCAGAATGTAGAAGAACTCGTGCTCCTGGCAAAGCTTGGCAAAGCGATCGCCCAGCTCGGCATTTACCTTCTCGCGTGCCGGGGGAAGAATCTTATCCATCTCGGCGATACCGGCATACATATCGGCAAGATCGGCGTAGCCCTCCTGCTGATCGAGCAGCTCGGCCGCAAGCGACAGCGAAATGCCAGCGGGGACCTCAGCCTGCGGCACGCCCTCGCCCCACGGGTAGACCCACGTGGTCCACTTGCCGGAGTCGATCTTGGATCCAGCGTTGTCGGTCTGGGCGATCACCGTAGCGCCGGCAGCAAGGGCAATCTCGCAGCCCTCGACGACCTCAGGGGTGTTGCCACTGTGGCTACAAGCGATGACCAGGGACTTCTCGCCCAGACGACGCGGACGCATGATATCGAACTCGCGAGCCGTATAGATATACGAAGTGAAGGTGGTTGCCTCGCGCTGCAGAAGCTCATGGGCCGGGATCAAATCGATCATGGAGCCACCGCAAGCAATCCAGTAGACGCTGTCGAACTTGCCCTTCTCGGCAATTGCCTCTTTGATCAGATCGTGTGCGTTCATATCCAGTTCCTTTCTTATTTGGCCCGCAATCAATGACGTTGGTTGCGTGGCCGATGGTTGTTTTAGTCAATCAGATATTTCTCGAATGCGGCCATGTTCTTGGCATCTGCCGCCGCCGGGTCATCGTAGTAACGACCGTCCGTGATTTCCTGGCCCAGCATGCCGTCGAAACCATGGGCGTTGAGTGTGGCGACGAAGGCGTCCATATCGTGCTTGCCATCGCCCCACACCAGATGACCATACGGATCACCGTCGATAAAGTGCATCTCGTGAATTGCCCCATCACCAAAGGCGACAAACCAGTCCTCGAGCGTCTCGCCTGCAACGCCCATCGCGGTTGTATCAACCATGGGCTGTAAGTACGGGCTCGCGACCTCGTCAATCATGCGCTTCGCATCGGAAACCGTCGTCACAAGGTTGCTCTCCTCGGGACGCAGGCTTTCCATCGTAAGCACCAAACCGTGCTCGCCGGCATACTCCGCCAGAATGGACAAGTGCTCGCGGCTGCGCTTCCAAGCTTCCTCGCGGTCCTCGTCCCAGTCGCCCCAGCCCGAGTTGACGGACATACGGTCGCACCCAAGTACCTCGGCAAGCTCAATGCCGTGCTTAAAGTACGCCAGGCTGCGCTGCTCATGCAGCGGTTTGCGTGCGCAATACTGCCAAGGATAGACAACATTCTCGGGGCACAGAGTACGATACCTAAGCCCACGGTCTGCAGCCTTTTTCGCCAGGACCTCAGCCTCAAAGTAGCCCGTGTGGTCGAGCGTCACATGCGGCTCTGCACACCACAGCTCAATGGACTCAAAGCCCAAGCGCTGCTGCACATCAAGGAAGTAATCGAGCGACCACATGATGTAGTGGATATTCATGCCCGCAATCTGCTCGCGGTGCAGCGTCGGTTTGGATTCAGACATCTTATGCCTCCTTATTTCGATCGAACACGATTTGTCCATCCGACATCGTCATATCAACCGCAAGATCGCGTGCGTCGCGATAATCGAGGTCAAACACATCCCGATCGAGCACGCAGATATCGGCAAGCTTGCCAACCTCAAGCGTACCCAGCTCGTCTTCGCGCATCAGATCGTACGCGCCCCCGGCAGTCCAAGCCCGCAAGAGCTCGACAAGCGTCAGCGTGTTGACCTCATTCACGGGCAGTCCGTCGGCGAAGAATCCGCCGCACGCGCTGTAGATTGACTCGCCCAGGCTCGGAATCAGCAGCGGCAAATCCGTTCCACAGCACACTGTGCATCCGGAATCTTCCATGCCGCGGCGATTCCAGCTGTGTAAAAGTCGCGTCTCGCCAATTTGTCGACGCATCATCGACAGGCAATCCTCGCGCCGGTCCAGCGTCAGAATCTGCGGATAGACCTCGCAAATTCCACCTAACTTGCCAAACTCGACAAGATCGGTCGGGTCAGAGTTCTCGAGATCGGTAATCGCATGGCGGCGAAGCATCCGTCCATGCTCGTCTCGAGGCAGCGAGGCATAGAGCGCCACGGTGCGACGAACGGCGCCATCGCCCTGGCAATGCAAGGAATATCGGAAGCCGTCAGCATCAATTGCACGCAGCTCGCTCTCAATCAGATCCCACTCTGGCTCCTCGACGACCGTCTTGCCGGCAGCGCCCGCATCGGCCGAGTCCTCATAGGGGTCTATCATCTCTGCAAGCCCCGCCCATACGCCGCGATCGGTCATACGGTTGAAGCCAGAAAAACGAACGAACGGTCCCCGGAAGCGCTCTCGTGCCTCGCGGGCATATGCCAGATTTGCACCGGCGCCCACCGGCTGCGACATCATAGAGACGCGAACCGTCAGCTCACCAGATTCCTCACGGCGAGCCATTTCGTCGGCAAAGCCATAGTAGTCATCAAACGCCATTTCCTTGATGGCGGTAACGCCACGCTCGTTAAGCATGCTCATGTAGTCCGAATACCCGGCACGCACCTCGGTCAGCGCAAGGAAATCACTCATCATGCGCCAGATCTTCTCGGCATAGCACGCCTGGGGTGTAAAGCCGTATCGCGCACTGGCGGCAGCATTGAGAACGCAGGTCTCCGCACCCGGTGTAAAGCAGACGACAGGGATATCGCCAAAACAATCGTCAAACACAGCTGCCGTATTTGCGTTCTCGGCATCCGATGCCAACGTTTCGGGTAGGTTGTGGCCAAAAGCCGCCGCGCAATCCGGATGATCTTCTTTCCATGCACGCAAGAGCGACACAGCCTCTTTGGCATCAGCGATGCCGGACAGATCAGACCCCAACGTCCGCAGCGCCCAACCTGTATAGAAGGTATGCACATCGATCAGGCCAGGCATGACAGTGCGGTCGCCCAGGTCAACTACATCGTCCGCCTGGGTCAAATACGAAGTTACCTCACACTTGGTGCCAACAGCCTCAATTCGATTGCCACGGACCGCTACGAAACCTTCAAACGGCAGGTCCCCCGTACCGGTAAAGACGCTCTTAGACGTCAGGACCGTCAAACGATCAGACATCACAACCACCTACACCGGAAGCATGCCAGAGATTGCCGTTACGATCAGGCCAAAGACGACCATGAAAATGAAGAACTTCCAAATGGTCTTCCACCATTGGCCAAACGAAATCCTAGCCACGGCAAGACCGGCGACCGTCATGCCCGCCACGGGGCTGATGGTGTTGATGGTCTGGTTGGCAAACTGGAGCGCGGTGACGGCCGCCTCGGGATTGAGGCCCATGAGCTCGGTCAGGGGGCCCATAACGGGCATGGTGAGAGCCGCCAGGCCAGAACTCGAGGGAACCAGCAAAGAGAGCAGACCAAGGACGACATACATAAACGTGGTGTAGACGGCGGCGGGTGCACCGGCGAGCGCGGTAGCGAGCGCCTGGAGGATGGTGTCGATGATCATGCCGCCCTCGGCGATGACCAGAATACCGCGAGCGATACCGATAACGACGGCAGCGTACGCAAAGTCGGCGAGACCCTTAACGAACTCCTCTGCGATCGTCTGCTGGTCAAGGCCGCCCAGGATACCGGCAAGCAAGCCCATGCCAAGGAACACGGCGGAAATCTGATTCATGTACCAGCCCTGGGTAACAAGACCCCAGACGATAATGCCCATACCGCAAGCAAAATCGATAAGCACGAGCTTCTGACGGATAGTGAACTCTTCCTCGATGGAGGCATCGGTCACGGAAAATTCAATACGCTTGAGCTTATCGTCCTCGTACACAATGGACGACTCGGGGTTTTTCTTGACGCGCATGGCGTAGCGCATGGCCCATGCGATACCGACGGCAGTGAAGATGACCCAAGAAACGGCACGCAGCCACAGTTGCGGATTACCCTCGATGCCAATGATGCCTTGGGCGATCAAAACATTAAACGGGTCGATGGTCGAAGCACAATATCCCAGGTTAGGACCAAGGAAGCAGATGATGAATGCCGTCATCGAGTCATAACCGATACCCATCATGATGGGAATGAAGATGGCATAGAACGGCAGGGCTTCCTCAGACATACCAAACGTAGTGCCACAAATGGACAGCAACGTCATCGTGATGGGAATGATGAGGATGTCCTTGTTCTTGAGCTTTTTAATCACACGGCTCATGCCGGCATTCAGAGCGTTGGTCTTGGTGATGATCGCGAACGATCCGCCAATCAATAAGACGAACGCAACGACGTCGGCAGCCTCTTGGATACCCTTGGTGGGCGCTTGCAGAACCGCGAAGATATCCTGACCCAGATTGATGGTCTCGCCGGTCTCGGAATCGGTGTAGTTCTTATCGACCTGCTCATAGGTTCCAGCAACGGCGACTTCACGCTCGCCCGCCGCTGTCGAAATCGTCTTGCGCTGATACTGACCAGAGGGAACGATCCAAGTCAGGACCGCAAAGACAACTATCAGCAAGAACATGATCGTATAGACATGCGGTAATTTGAACTTAAAACGTCTGTTTGTCTTCTTCGCCTTCGTATCTGACATAGATACCTCCAAAGAACTCGAGACTGCATCGCATCTCGCTTCAACGTTTGCACAATGCAAACGTTCTATGACGTCCCATAGATTACCAGCAGCTTTTTCCTTCATCAAGATAATTTCAAACTGATTGCCGCAACGCGGTTGAACGGTTGCGTTTGCGCCGTGAACGGTATGGAAACGCCCGGTGAGATGATCCACCGGGCGCTTCCATTCGCAATGTCCTAGATGTCAAAAACGTAGCGAGACCCAACGATCCGCTGACGACCGATGATAAACGGCCGCCGCTGCTCATCGAAAAAGAAGGCTTCCATATAAAACAAGGGTTCGCCAACGGGAACTGCCAACAGCCGAGCGACCTCGGGCGACGCGCACGCGATCTCGAGCGTGCACGGGTCGGTAAACGCGGGCGTGCGGCCCGTTCGGTTGCGCACGAACTCAAAAATGGATTGGTTAGATAGAGGTGCCGTTGATAGATAGGCGTTGTCCTCGTAAACGTATATGTTGTTCTCGAGCATGACGGGGACTCCATCGGCAGTACGTACACGCTCAACGCAAATCAAATCAGTTCCAACGGGAACACCAAAGAACTGCGCTTCGGTAGAATCTGCCGGCAGTATCTTTCTCGAAATGACGCACGCCCCCGGCTCCATTCCGTTAACGCGGCATGCGTCCGAAAAACTCTGGACGTCATCCTTCTGGCGAATCTTGCGCTTAAGCTTGGGGGCATTGACAAACGTGCCTTTCCCCTGCCGCTTCGTTAGATAGCCCTGCTGGACGAGCTCCTCAATAGCGCGTCGCACGGTAACGCGGCCAACTTTATAGCTCTCAGCCAATTCGAATTCGTTGGGTATCCGCGCGCCCGCCTTGTAGGCACCGGAGTTGATTTCGTTTTTAATGATATCAATAACCTGTTGGTACAGCGGTATCGCTGCTTTACCATCAGTTAGCCCTTCAGTCGGTGGCATATACCCTCTCCCAGCACAATTAAGTCTAAAACGGGCTTAAGGGCATTCAGCAAGTCCTTAAGCCCGTTTTAGCATAAAGTATGCTTGCTGCCGCACCAAAATGTCGGGTATTTACTCATCAGACCCGAAAAACGCGCAACTACCGCGCTCCTAAGAAAGCGTGAGCAGCTCCGGCAGCTGGTCGATAATCTTGTCCGCGGCATCTTGGCTAAATCCAAAGCGCTCCTCGCGCTTGGCAATGACTGTCAGGCCGGCTCGCTTGCCGGCAGTGATGCCAGGCACCGAATCCTCAACGCAGCAGCAGCGATTCGCGGGCAGCCCCAGGAGATCCAGCGCATGCAGGTAGATGTCGGGCTCGGGCTTGCTCTCCTTAAACTGCTCGCCGCTCACCACATACTCAAAGGCATCCGACAGCCCGCACGCATTGAGCACTTCCTCGATGCTAACCATGGGAGACGAGCTGGCAAGCGCCACGCGAACGCCACGGCGCGGCAGCTCTCGAATCGTATCCACGGCGCCTGGGTTAATCAAAGCCTGATAGTCGCGCGGACGCTTATGCGCCCACTCGTCCCAACGGGCCAACGCTTCCTCGCCAGTGAAATGCCCCTTACCGGCGCGCTCAAACCAATCGACCAGCATATGCAGGAAGAACTGATGCGAAGTACCGACCTGCCCATTCAACTCCTCTTGAGTCAGATTAAGCCCAAGCTCCTTGGCAAACGCGGCAGTCTCGCCCAGGTAGTAATACTCGGTATCGACAATCACGCCGTCCATGTCAAAGATAACGGCGTCGAACGGAAATGCGGACACGGCACCCTCCCTAACAAAAGGGCGCCCGCAAGCAGGCGCCCGAACCATGCATTATCGGCGATTCTAACCCAGCAGCTTATCCAGCGCCACCGCAATACCGTCTTCGTTGTTATTGGCGGTCACCATCTGGGCTACAGCCTTAACCTCATCGACGGCGTTGCCCATGGCAACACCAGTGCCGGCCCACTCAATCATGGACCTGTCGTTCTGGCCGTCGCCAAACGATACGACCTCGCTGGCATCGATGCCGAGCTTGGGCAGGGCACCCTCGAGCGCGCGGGCCTTGTCAATACCGGGCGCCGTGTACTCAAAGTACCAGTCGGCCGTAAACATGCCCGAAAGCGTCTGCTTAAAGGGCGCATACATCTCCTCGTAATGTGCCTGCAGGTAGGCCGGATCGCCCGCCGTCAGCAGCTTGTCCACGGGATAAGCATCCGCCACCTCATGAAGGCTCTCGACTTCGCGAATCTTAAGGTCGCAGGCATCGCGCTCGTATTTGACGATATTCTTCTGCGAGCCGTCCGGCAGTGTAATCATGCAGCGATACGAGTCCTCTACATGCAGGTCGCGCCCGAGCGAGATCATGGGGATCACATCATAGTTTTGCAGGTGATCAATCAGACGGTGCAGCTCGTCAGCCGGCATGGCCTGGTCAAAAAGGACCTCATCGGTCTGAGCGTCGACCACATGCGCGCCATTAAAGGCCACCAGCAGACCGTCATGGTTTTGAAGGTCGAGCTCCTGCGCCAAGGCGTGCAGCCCCCATGCGGGACGGCCCGAAGCCAAAATGAGCTTAATGCCCGACTCCTGCGCCGCGAGCAGCTTCTCGCGCGTACGCGGGCTAATCACTTTCTGGTCGTTGGTGAGCGTACCGTCGATATCCATTGCAATGGCTTTGATTGCCATATATGCCTCCCTGTCATTGAACAACCTTGTCTGAGCCATCATACAGAACACCCACTGCGACTCTGTTTGCAACGGGCAAAAAGTCATATATTGTCTCAAACATGAACGGGACGCCATCTCGGGGCTCAGTCGTTCCAGCCCAAACGCCGAGCCACCACATGCAAAGCTGGCGACACCAATCGCGACCGTTCCACAAATCTCATTTCATCCCGTAGAAAAAAATTCAAAATTAGTTCTTGTCAAATCAGCAAAACGAACGTACTTTAAAAATGACCGCTCCGGTGGTCATCGTTTGATCGAGCATATTCAGTTTCAGTTTTCAGCGTGTAAGAGAAAGAAGATCGGCAAAGTACAGCCCCAAACGCAATGACAACTTAATGAGGTAACTGCCACATGTGAGGCACCCGGGGCATTGCTGTCTCGATTTTGAGCACGATGCCTTCCGCCTTGCATGGGCCGTTCCATCCCGCCCCTGCAGCAACTGCCTCACGGGCTCATTGAAAACCGCATAGCACCCCAACGTCAGCACATCACCCACGGCAAGCACATCACTCACGACAACCAACACATCAACAAACAGCACGAACATCAACCGATTGGAGAAGCTATGACAAACCACCACGCTGAAGACGGCGATAAGAAAAGCATTCTGGATGCCCGCATTGAGCGAGCATATGCAAACGAATATGACGCCGCCTTTGCCGCCGCGACCATAAAGAACTACGCGTCGCTACCGCTCGCGACGATCTTGGCCGACCACCCTCAACTGCTGAAGCGCTGCACAAAGATCATGGGCGACCCCGACATTCGCAAGCTGACAGACCCCTATGCCCCAAAACGCGACAACGATTCGTACGTTCTTACCGTAGGCTGCCTAGCCCATATGCTTACGGCGCTCGACACGAAACTCAAGCTCGAATGGGAACCCGACGAGCGTCATGAACTCGAAAGTAAGCGGAACACCCTGCGCACCGCACTGTTCCTTCCGTTGGACGGCCTCAAGCGCTGCAACGTCGAGCTCAATACACAGGCGCGGCAAAAGCCCGGGACCACGGGGCAGAAAACTCCAAGACCCCATGCGGCCATCGTCGACCGCAACCGATATAACCGCATGACCGCGCACTTTTCCGCCGAGGGAGCAGCCATAAGGACGCTGATCGACCTGCTGTGCCTCCTGAGCATCAACGAGCTATTTGAGGGCTATCTCGCCCTTGTTCCCGCGACGGCACCCAAGTCGGTAGCAAAGATCATCGAGACCTGCAGACGCCAGTTTGAGCGCCATCGCAATGGCAGCGAGATGAACGCCAGCATCGCGCAGTACTACGCGGCTCATTACAAAAATGACGGATGTGCCCCTGTCGAGCATCAGCTGCGGCTCGCCTACACCACGCCCGTCGCAACGCTCCATCGCTTTGGAGCCCTTGGCGCTTGCGAGCCGCACGAACAGGCAGCCTGCCCCACAACCGAGCTCGATCTCAGGCTCGGACGAACCCTGTAGCCTGCCAGCCCCTCCGCGGGCAACAATCCTATTCCACAACACAACCAACAGAAAGGAGTCCTCATGGACACCAATCATTCCCCCATCATCAGCCCCCTCACCATGCGTGAATCCGCCCGAGGTATCACGCTCACCAGCATTTACGATGAGATGCTCGCCCGTCGCGAGCTCTCCGTCATGGGAAACATCGAAACCCCGATGGCCCACGACCTATGCCAGCAGATCCGCCTGCTCGATGCCACCGACCCCAGCCGCCCCATCACCATATTTGTCGCCAGCGCCGGCGGAAGCGTGCGATCGGGTCTTGCGATCTATGACGCCATGCGCCTCGCATCGTGCCCCATCCGCACCGTCTGCCTGGAATTCGCCGCGTCCATGGGCGCCGTGATCTTTATGGGCGGCGACGATCGCCGTATGGCGCCCCATGCAGAGCTCATGATTCACGACCCGCTGATCCCCCAGGGGGCAGGCGGCTCGGCACTTGCGCTGCAAGAAACCAGCCGGCGTCTCATGCAGACCCGCAAGACCCTCACGCAAATCCTCTCGGACCGCAGCGGCCTCACGCCCAAGCGCATCCAGTCCCTCACTGCAAAAGACACCTACCTTTCGGCCGAGCGCGCCGTCGAGCTCGGCTTTGCCCACGAAATCCTCTCGACCACCAAGGAGGTCGCCCATGTCTAACCTCGCCAGCCGTCTCGCCGCATCTGAGTCCGCATCGTCCACCATCCTCGCCAAAGATCGAACGCTTTCCTGCGACACCCGCCAAACGGGACTCAACAACAATGCACTTGTGATCGGCCCCTCGGGAGCCGGCAAGACCCGAAACGTCCTCAAGCCCAACCTGCTGCAAATGAACGCAAGCTACATCGTGCTCGACACCAAAGGCACGCTCTGTCGCGAAGTGGGACCCGTGCTGGCAGCCCACGGTTACCGCGTGCAATGTCTCAACTTCGCCGACCTCAACACCGTCCCGGCCCTTGCGCCCGGCATCGAGCGCTGC
>USCN01000029.1 GCA_900553165.1 uncultured Collinsella sp. | reverse complement strand
CAGCTCGGCAATCTGAGCGTCGCGTGCAGCTAAATCGTTTTGAGCAGCGTTGCGCGCCGCCGACTCGGCAAGCTTTGCTTCGTCGTCCTTGCGTCCAAGCTGTGCACGCAGGCTGTCAATCTCACGCTGGAGCTCGGCGTTCTCCTTCTGAGCATCGGCGCGAGCCTCAACCGCCGCTCGCTGGCTTGCGCTCTCACGCTCCGCGGCAGCACCCTCGAGCTTGGCGCGCAGCTCGGCAAGCTCGGCATCGCGCCTGGCAACCTCCTGCGCCAGTTCCTGAGCCGCGGCGTTTTTCTGCTCAACGAGCTGAGCGTTGCGCTGAGACTCCGCCTCCTGCAGAGCAGCCGTCGAGCGCGAGCGCTCAAGCTCCAGTGCCTGCTCGCCCTCGCGCTGGACTGCCTTCACACGCTCATCCAGGTCGCGCGAAAACTCAGCATCGCGCACTTGTTTGACGATATCCGCATAGCCGGACGCATCGACCTTAAAAACTTCGCCGCAATGCGGGCACTTAATCTCGTTCATAGCAGCTCCTCGATGGACGCAAATTTCAACCGACTACACTCTACCGCGCCGCACGGACAAAAAAGGCGCCGCCGCCATAATGGCAACGGCGCCAAAACCACCACAAAGCCACCTGCCCCCCCCCTTGTGGTGGTTTGAGGGCTACAGCCTAAAGAAGCTAAGAATCTGATCGCGGCTTACGGGCTTGTAATCGTTGGCATCGAGACCGACATCGTAGCGAAAGATAGGGCGCTCGCGATCGCGGTTGCGTGCGTTGGCGCGGTCACCCCTGCTGTGGATATGCCCATGCAGCATAATGGCGCCACGTGCCTTGCCGTTCCAGCTGAGCATGGGGTAGTGGCTCATAACCAGACGATGGCCCTTGGCATAGCCGGGAGCAATCTCCAGGTAATCGCGCACGTTTTCCCAAATCTGCGGTACGTCGGAATCTTCCCAGTCGCCGTCATGGTTACCGCGGATGAGCGTCACGTTCTGGCATTCGATACGCTCGCGCAGGCGCACCGCCTCCGCCAGGGGCAAACGATAGGTAAAGTCACCCAGAATATAGAGGCGGTCGTCCGCAGCCACGCACTCATTGATGGCATCGATGACCTTGCGGTTCATCTCCTCGACCGAGTCAAACGGCCGGTCCATGTCGTGCAAGATATTCGTATCGCCCAGGTGCAGGTCGGCGGTAAACCACATCATCGTCTATGCCCTCATTTCGCAACGTGCTCAACTCGTGCTAAGTATACAGACGTAGCGATGCGGCGGTTATCCAAAGAGCCCGCCGAACAGTCCGCGGCGGCGCTTGTCTTGCTTTTTCGAAGCGTCACCCTGAGTTTTCTTGTCCTGCCGCATCTTACGGTCCTGTTCCAGCTCATCGTCATCGAGTAGCACATCCCACTCAAACGGATCATCTGCCAGATCAAACAGGTCATCGTCATCAAACATGGCAGCCTCCATTGCCGA
Source organism: uncultured Collinsella sp. (assembly GCA_900553165.1). GTDB lineage: Bacteria > Actinomycetota > Coriobacteriia > Coriobacteriales > Coriobacteriaceae > Collinsella. Next base: position 9,588 of record USCN01000029.1, on the reverse strand, counting down.
CTAGCGAGCATCCACCACGTAGAGCCCAACGCGCACCTGATGCCACGGGCTGCGCTCGGGGGCAACCTGTTGCACGCGGGCCTCAAATACGTCCTCGTGGCCGTAATACATCATCAAGGACAGTGGGCCGACCTCGTTTCCCGGAACATAGCCAAGCTTGGTGTTGCCGTAATAAATCGCAACCGCCTCAGGGTCATGGGGATTATCGCGCTCGGCACACAGCGTCAGCTTATCGCCCGCTTTAAGATCGCCCAAGACCAAGGCGCCATCGGCATACTGAAATCCTGCAATGTGAAATGACAGAAGAACACGCGAAGGCTCGTACATAGCAGCTCCTCTAACGGCCGGATAAACCGGTGTGTAACCTTATTGAGAAGTCTACGGTCCCGTGCGGACACAAATACATCCTGTCTGCGTCCTTCAATCGTTTGCCTCAACGCTTGCGCGACAGAACGCTTGCAGATAAGATAGGAACACGGATGGCACCCGTTGCCGCGGGTCTTGCCAACTCCGATACACGTTTTCATCGTGAGAAGTGGCCGTCTTCGCTTACGCGGGGGCGGCTATTTCATTCGGCCGATAAACAGACCGAGTTCGATAGCCGCAATCAACAACGCCAATAACGAAATAACATCGCTTACGTTCATACCAAATCCCTTCTAAAGGGAGTTGGCCCATCCGTGCTCCATAACAGTAGTCTAACGCAAAATGCAGGTAATAGGAACACTTGTTCGTATTACCTGCGCCCTTTTCTAATGCACAAACATGCGCACGAATTTGTGCTTCCAGCTTGCGTAGGGCGCATACCGAAACGGCACGTCCAGCCAGGTTGCCTTGTTCACGATACTCTTCTTGTGGCTAAACGTATCGAAGCTCTCGCGGCCATGGTACTGTCCCATGCCGCTCGCGCCCATGCCGCCAAAGCCCATATGACTCGTAGCCAGATGCATGATGGTATCGTTAACGCAGCCGCCGCCAAAGGGCACGTAGCGCACAAAGCGCTGCTGAACCTCGCGATCCTGACTAAAGATATACAGGGCCAGCGGCGTCGGACGATCCGTAATAAACGCTTCGGCCTCGTCAAGGCTCTCAAACGTCAGCACTGGCAAAATGGGGCCGAAGATCTCCTCCTGCATCACGGCGTCATTGGGGGACACGCCGTCCAAAATCGTCGGCTCGATCTTGAGCGAGGCCTCGCGCGCGGTACCTCCCAGCACGACCTTATCGGGATCGATCAGCCCGCGCACGCGCGCAAAATGCTTGGCGTTGACAATATGACCGTAGTCCTCGTTATCGAGCGGATACTCGCCAAACATACGGCGGACCTCCTCCTTGATGAGGCCCAGCAGCTCGTCGTGCACGCGCGTATCGACCAGCAGGTAGTCGGGCGCCACGCAGGTCTGCCCCACGTTGAGCCATTTACCAAAGGCGATACGCCGTGCCGCAACCTTCAAGTTTGCCGTCGCATCCACGATGCAGGGACTCTTTCCGCCCAGCTCAAGCGTCACAGGCGTAAGGTTTTTACTTGCGCGCTCCATAACGAGTTTGCCGACCGGAACGCTACCGGTAAAGAAGATCTTGTCCCAGTGCTCATCGAGCAGCGCTTCGTTCTCGGCGCGCCCGCCCTCGACAACCGTCACCAGGCGCGGATCAAATGCCTCTTCACAGATTTGCCTGAGCACCGCGCTCGATGCCGGAGCATAGGCGCTCGGCTTGATGACCACGGTATTGCCCGCGGCAAGGGCGCCAGCGAGCGGCTCGAGCGTCAGCAAAAACGGATAGTTCCAGGGCGCCATGATGAGCGTGACGCCATAGGGCACGGTTTGCGTTTTGCACACGCTCACGGCGTTAGCGAGGTCGCACGGACGCAGGCGCGGACGACTCCATCGGGCCACATGCGCAATCTGATGTCGAATCTCGGAAAGCGATGTGCCAATCTCGCACATATAGGCCTCGTCATGCGACTTTCCCAAATCGGTCTTGAGCGCATGAACGATATCGGCCTCGTGGGCCCGCACCGCATCGCGTAAACTCACGAGCGCGCGACGTCGAGCATCGACATCAAACGTGGCGTGCGTCTTAAAGTAGGCGCGCTGATCGCCGACGATGCGCGCAATTTCCTCGGTGTTCATGGCACCCTCCTAGTTCTCGTCCTCAAACATACCACCCGCGACGACCTCGTACATATGCTCGAGCTCCGAGCGGTCCATCAAAAGTGGAACGGGGTACAGGGGATTGGCCTCGGCATCGGCATGGGCCGCCATTTGCGGAATATCGGAGCGGCGAATACCCGAGACATATTTGGGGATTCCCAGGGCCTCGTTCATGCGGTCGACCCAATCGATAAAGGCCTCGACCGCAAGACTGTCCTGCGCGGTAGCCGGCGCAATGCCCGCCATGCGAGCAAGATCGGCAAGCTTGGGGGCGGCGGCGTCACCATAAGCGCGAAGCATGTGCGGCAGGATGATCGCGTTGGCCAAACCGTGCGGAATTCCGTATCGGCCGCCCAAACTGTGCGCGATGGCATGCACATATCCGACATAGGAGCGGGTAAACGCAACGCCCGCCTTATACGCCGCCAAAAGCATATTGCGACGCGCACGCATGTCGTCGCCATGCTCATAGGCCTCGAGCAAATTGTCGTGGATGAGCTGCACCGCCTGTCGCGCCATCTTGCGCGTATAGGGCGTGGTGCTTCGCCCGATAAACGCCTCGACGGCATGCGTCAGGGCGTCCATGCCCGTCTGCCCCGTAATGGAGGCGGGCAGACCGCGCGTAAACTCGGGGTCGTGCGCCGCAAAGCGCGGGATAAGCACAAAGTCGTTAATGGGATACTTGTAGCGCGTCTCGTCATCGGTAATTACCGCCGCAAGCGTGACCTCGCTCCCCGTGCCCGCCGTGGTGGGAACGGCGATGAGCAACGGCAGGCGACGATGAATCCGCAGCAGCCCGCGCATCTTGTTGATGGGCTTGCTTGGCTGCGCAATGCGTGCGCCCACGCCCTTGGCGCAGTCCATGGCTGATCCTCCGCCAAAACCGATAATGGCCTGGCAGGCGCGCTCTCGATACAGGGACGCCGCCTCCTCCACATTCGAGACCGTGGGGTTCGCACGCGTTTCGGCATAGACCGTAACGCCAATCCCCTGAGCCGTAAGCGCACGCTCGAGTGATGCCGTGAGTTCCAAACGTGCAATACCGGGATCCGTCACGATAAGGACCTTCTGGATCGAGCGCTTTTGAAGCACCGCGGGCACATCCTCGGCATGCTCTAAAATGCGCGGCTCGGTATAGGGCAGGATCGGCAATGCAATGCGAAAAACCGTCTGATATGTTCGGCACCAGGCACGACGGGCTAGATGCATAAAGGAAACTCCTTCATTTGTTGATAGATCAACATTTGCTCGCCCGATTGTACTCAGCGGCGGTCAAAGACGGCCTGCCAATCGTTAATCAATCAACATCTTCATATCTCAAATTGTTTTATTAAAAATCATTCCTAATAGGCTTCACATTTGGTTTCATTTATGGATAATAGAACTCGTCAAGACGCACGTCCGGAGAGGGCCCTTACGGGACCGGACGAGCGCACAATCGCCATCGATCGAAAGGATCGAATCATGAAGTTTGTTTGCCCCGTTTGCGGTTATGTGGAAGAGTTCGACGGCGACCAGCTGCCCGAGGACTTCAAGTGCCCCCAGTGCGGCGTTCCCGGTTCTCGTTTCCTGAAGCAGGAGGAGGGCCAGCTCGAGTGGGCTGCCGAGCACGTCGTGGGCGTCGCCAAGATGGAGGGCGTCTCTGAGGACATCGTTGCCGACCTGCGCGCCAACTTTGAGGGCGAGTGCTCCGAGGTCGGTATGTACCTGGCCATGGCTCGCGTCGCCCATCGCGAGGGCTATCCCGAGATCGGCCTGTACTGGGAGAAAGCTGCCCACGAGGAGGCCGAGCATGCCGCCAAGTTCGCTGAGCTCCTGGGCGAGGTCGTGACCGACTCCACCAAGAAGAACCTCGAGATGCGCGTTGAGGCCGAGAACGGCGCCACCGCCGGCAAGACCGATCTTGCTAAGCGCGCCAAGGCCGCTGGCCTCGATGCCATCCACGACACCGTGCACGAGATGGCTCGCGACGAGGCCCGCCACGGCAAGGCTTTCGCCGGCCTGCTCAAGCGCTACTTTGGCTAAGCCAACCGCCTGAGACATAACCTCTAGCTTGATGAGGCCCGGACCATATTGGTTCGGGCCTTTTTCGTGCCTCACAAACTTGTTAACTACCTGAAATAGGACCGCCTTCGGCATAGGTTTCTCGTCAAAAACTAAGTGAGTAGACTTTTTGGAACTTGCCGAGCACGCCATCCATATTGCTTTATAAAGCCGCAGGTAAATGACTTGTTTCAAAACGGCCTGGTCGCCAAAGTGCTAAAAGCCTACTCACTTAGAACCGCAGCCGTCCACGATCGAGCCATTTTGTGTCTAGCGGGCATCTTTCCGTCGATTACTCCCAATTTTGTCCAGTCAACGAATAGTTCAGACCGGAGTAATGCCTCAGCCCTTTGCTCATCTGAGCTTTTATCACGATATTCAGCATCGAGCATCCTGCATACGGTCTTAACGATCGCGCGGAATCTACCCTCATCGGATATCTGTCTGTGTGTCAGGAGAAGTACATCGTAGCCCATGGCCTGAAGGGCCGTCATGCGGTCAGCGTCACGCAAGCCATCCCCTGCGCGTCCGTGCGAGGCCTTTCCCTGACATTCAATGGCCACCTGTCGCCTACCGTCCGGTGAAGAAAGAAGTAGGTCGATATATACACGGGACTTTCCCACAATCGCTCGAGCATTTGTGTTTAGCATCACTTCAACATTAAGCTCTATGCCGCAAAAACCTTCGCCTCCCAGGGATCGCGGCAGTGCAAGTAGCAAATACGCCTCGACCTCAAAAGGCGACGCGGCACCCAATGGAACGAGTTGCGATACCGTCATAAATCTATTGCCGTAACGCATCCCGCAAACATCTGAACAAAAACGGTCAAGGTCTCCGCCCAAAACCAAAGCGTCTCGACGCCATAAATTTGAGGCGGTGCCGTCCTCGGACGGGCAGCGCGCCCAACCGAACGTTGTCGAAATCGCACCCGAATCAATTGCACGCGAAAGCTCCGTCTCAAGTAACGCCGGCAGGGCACACACCGCAAACAAGCCACACATCTCCGCCAATACCAAAAGAAGCTGAAGATCCGTCAGATGCCGTGACATGATGAATGCCGTCAGTAGAGGAGACGTAATCAAAAACCCATGCTCCGTTTCCAGTACGGATTCCCTGGGAAGCTCACCAAGAAACAGCCGCTGCCTAATGCTGGCAGGACAAGTCCGTTTGTTTCTTGTCTGAACCAATGTATACAACGGAAAACCGAGCGCGACCGCAGCCGTCGGGTTGCGGGCGAGATCATATCGCTGCCGGTCTTCTTCCGGTCGTGGAAGCGGCGGACACAGAGCGCGGACCTGAGGGGGCAAACGCCAGTACCTAAAAGCCGATATGTCACAAAGTAGATCTTTCATAGGCACAGGAAAACACGAATTTCAACCCAGTCAGTCACGCATTGGCGCGAACGCGCCAAAAATGGTGCCGAACGGACTGCCAAGTTTTCAACAGCCCTCCCCAACTGGCCAAAAGCTTGCCGAGAGCTGGACGAAGTTCTGTTGAAAACCCCATTTTTTCTCATGCAGAAGCTTTGCGCGACAAGTGAGTAGACTTTTTTGAACATCCCGAGCAGCCCGGTCATCCTGCTTTTCAAAACCGCAGGTAGATAGCTTGTTACAAAACTGCCTGGTCGCCAAAGTTCCAAAAGCCTACTCACTTAGGTTGCAGAGTGCTCCCATTAGCTGCGATTCCAAGGTATTTAGCGCTTTTGAACTCAAATCGTCATACTGAACAAGAATTTGACTTGAGTTTTCAGGGACAAATGCGCCATCGGCACACCAATAACAGTCACTGATATCGACAAAAGGGATACTCGAGCGCGTGAGGGCCCGCACAAAAGAGCTTCCGCCCGCTCCGCGCTCCGCAACCACGGTGCAGTAAAGGCCCGCGTCTGCATGTTCGATCGAGACCTCCCCTGCCGGAAACGCTTTCCGCACAAGCGACGTCAGGCCATCACGCGCCTCGCGAGCACGAACGCGCACGCGGTTCACATGTCGCTCGTAATCACCCGATTCCAGCAAACGCGCCAAAGCGACCTGGTCAACAGAGCTCACCGACGAGGCGTAGAAACCAAGGTTGCGCCTAAACCGCTCCATTAGCTCATCGGGCAACACCATATACGCCAAACGCAACGCCGATGAAAGGCTCTTCGAAAACGTGTTGGTGTAGATAACCGACTGGGCGGCATCGATCGACGCGAGCGCGGGAATCGGCTTGCCGGCAAGGCGAAACTCACAATCAAAGTCATCTTCGATGAGATACCGACCTGGTCGCTCGGCGGCCCAGCTCAGTAGCGCATAGCGACGCGCAATACTCGTCACAAGGCCGGTCGGATACTGATGAGACGGCATCAAGTGAAGGACATCGGTCCCGCTTTTCTGCAGAGTGCTCAAGTCCACGCCCTCATCATCCAACGGGATATGTCGTACTTGGCAGCCCATAGCCTGATAGATACGCGTCAGACGCAAATAGCCCGGGTCCTCAACGGCATACACCTTGTCGGCTCCAAGCAACTGAACCAACATGGTATCGAGCAGCTGGGCGCCTGCACCGATAACAATGTTGTTGGGGTCGACATTCATGCCCCTTGTCCCACGCAGATGGTGAGCAATTGCGCGTCGCAGCCGAGCGGTGCCCTGCGCCGGTGCGGGCGAAAAGATTTCGCGCTCATCTTCGGATGCCAGCGTCGCCCGTAGTGCGCTTTGCCAAAGCCGCGCCGCCTCCAAAGCGGAAGGAGAAAGTGCATCGAACAGCTCGACCTGTCCGTTGACATCATGCGCGCTGAGGCCCACAGAGACGGTATCTCGGTCGATGCCCTGCGAAGCCAAAGGCAAAACCGGTGCATCCGGAAGCTTGCAAGCGTAGTAGCCACGACGCGGCATTGAGCAAATATAGCCCTCGGCAAGTAACTGGCTATATGCATTCTCGATGGTAATGACACTGATTCCCAGATGACTGGCAAAGGCGCGCTTAGACGGAAGATGCTCCCCCGCCACAATACGTCCAGCAACAATATCATCTCGAATTTGCTGGTAAACATACTCATAAAGCGATGCTTCGCCGCGTTTTTCCAAATTGTAGTCAAGCATGAGTTTGCCACCTGACCTTATCGAGCTGTTCAATCTGGTATTAGGCTGACCTTATTATTATCTCGAAAACTGAGTATTTTGCCATACCCAGCTCCCCGATAGGATGTTCCGTCAAGCAATGCACATGCCAACCAAGGGAGCAACCATGGCAGAACAGACCAGCAAGGCCGATCGCGTCAAACTCAATCGCGAACTCGCGCAGATGCTCAAGGGCGGCGTCATCATGGACGTCACCACGCCCGAGCAGGCACGCATCGCCGAGGAGGCAGGCGCCTGCGCCGTCATGGCACTCGAGCGCATCCCGGCCGACATCCGTGCCGCAGGCGGCGTCTCGCGCATGAGCGACCCCAAGATGATCAAGGGCATCCAAGAGGCCGTCTCCATCCCTGTTATGGCCAAGTGCCGCATCGGTCACATTGTCGAGGCGCAGGTCCTGCAGGCTATCGAGATCGATTACATCGACGAGTCCGAGGTTCTCTCCCCTGCCGATGACGTCTATCACATCGACAAGACCCAGTTTGACGTGCCATTTGTCTGCGGCGCCCGCGATCTGGGCGAGGCGCTGCGCCGTGTTGCCGAGGGCGCCACTATGATTCGCACCAAGGGTGAGCCGGGTACGGGCGACGTCGTTCAGGCCGTGCGTCACATGCGCAAGATCCAAAAGCAGATCCGCGACGTTGTTGCCCTGTGCGACGACGAGCTCTTTGAGGCAGCCAAGCAACTGCAGGTTCCGGTCGAGCTGGTACGCGAGGTCCATGCCACGGGCAAGCTTCCCGTCGTGAACTTTGCCGCCGGCGGCGTAGCGACCCCGGCCGATGCCGCGCTGATGATGCAGCTGGGTGCCGAGGGCGTCTTTGTCGGCTCGGGCATCTTTAAGAGCGGCGACCCCGCCAAGCGCGCCGCTGCCATCGTCAAGGCCGTGGCAAACTTCACCGATGCCAGGCTCATCGCCGAGCTTTCGGAGGACCTGGGCGAGGCCATGGTGGGCATTAACGCCGACGAAATCGAGATTATCATGGAAGAGCGCGGGCGCTAGTCCAGCAGAAAGGATCGCACATGAGCGATTATGCAGACCAAACGGTTGCCGTGCTGGCGGTCCAAGGCGCTTTTGCCGAGCACGAGGCAAGACTATTCGAGCTTGGCGCACACTGTATTGAGCTGAGGCAGGCGGCTGATTTGAAGCAGGACTTTGACCGTCTGGTACTTCCCGGCGGCGAGTCTACCGTTCAAGGGAAGCTGCTTGATGAGTTGGGCATGCTCGAGGAGCTTCGTGCCCGTATCGCTGAAGGTATGCCCGTCCTGGGCACCTGCGCCGGCCTGATTCTACTGGCTCACGACCTTGCCGCCCATGACGATAAGGGCACGCCGCGTCTGGAAACCATGGATGTACTTGTCGAGCGCAATGCCTACGGCAGGCAGCTCGGCAGCTTTCGAACCAAGGGGCAAATAGCCGGCATCGACGGTGAAGTGCCGCTGACGTTTATCCGCGCGCCCCGCATCGTCGAGGTCCACGGCGACGCCAAGGCCTTAGCGAAAGTCGACGGTCGTATTGTCGCCGCCCGTCAGGGCAACCAGCTCGGCGTAACCTTCCACCCCGAGCTCGACGACGATACCCGCCTCCACGAACTGTTCCTACAAATGTAGGCATCGAAATCAACAAACGAAACGAGAGTGGATGATCTCCCACTTTGAGCTTGAATGCAGGCTCAAACCGGGAGATCATCCACTCTTGTTCTATGTAGTCGTTTAAGAACGTCCCCAATGACTACAAGGAATGTCCCAAGCTGCCGGCAGAGACGATATGAGCAGGACATAAAAACATTGAGAGCCCCTGCTGCATGAAAGACCGCGGATTAGGCCGACAATGGTGAGTGTCTAATTCAGCCGCGGCGGCCACGCCGCATTCATGGAAGGGGCTCCCATGCTCGATACTACCACCTTCGTCGGCCTCGACGTCCACGCCCGCTCGATAAAGGCAGTCTCCCTCGACGTCATGACCGGGGAGGTGCGCTGCGCGACCTTCGGCTACGACGCCGGGGCAGTCGCGGAGTGGGTGCGGTCCGTGGACCCAAAGGCCAGGTGCGTGTACGAATCCGGGGTCACGGGGTTCGACCTGCAGAAGAGGCTCTCCGGCCTCGGGGTCGACTGCGTGGTCGGCGCCGTCTCGAAGATGATCAAGCCCAGCGCGGACAGGCGCAGGAAGAACGACCGCAACGACGCCGAGTTCCTCGCCCGCATGCTGTCGGTCGGCAACGTGGTCGAGGTGTGGGTCCCCGACGACGAGTGCGAGGCCGCCCGCGACCTGACCA
>USCN01000028.1 GCA_900553165.1 uncultured Collinsella sp. | reverse complement strand
GCGCGGCAGGTCAAAAATAATCGAGCCGTTATCGATGCAGATGACGCGGTCGGCAGCGCGATCGAGGTCGGACGTAATGTGGCTCGAGAGCAGCACGCTGTGCTGGCCGTCGGCGACAAAGGTAAGCAGCTCATCGAGCAGCTCCTCGCGTGCCATGGGGTCGAGGCCCGCGGTGGCTTCATCCAAAACGAGCAGCCTGGCCTTGTGGCTGAGTGCGCAGGCAAGCTGAAGTTTCATGCCCATGCCGCGGGAGAGGTCCTTGACCTTTGTCTTGGGATCGAGGCCAAATCGGTCTATGAGGCTAGTGAAGGTGCCATGGATCCAGGCGGGGTACGCCGGGCTTACGAGTGCCTCAACTTCGGTCACCTTGAGTGTGGAAGGGAAAGGACACGTGTCCAGCACGAGACCGACACGGGTGCGCAAGCAGCGCTGCGCTTCACCGGGTGCGTCGGCGCCACAGCGCTGCCCAAACAGGTGCACCTCGCCGGCATCGAGTTTGATAAGCCCAAGCGCGGCTCGAATCGTCGTTGTTTTGCCGGCACCGTTGGCACCCACAAAGCCGACAATCTGGCCGGGCTCCACAGCGAGCGTGACATCACGCAGCGAAAAACGGTCGCTCACACGGCGTGAGATGCCTTTGAGTTCTAGCAAGTTTTGCATGGTATAGCCTTTCTTGCAGATGGCTACTGCATGGTTTCGGGGGCTACCAGGTCGAGCATTTCGTGCAGCTTGTCGCGCGTGACGCCCAAGACTTCGGCTTGGCTTGCCGCTTTCGCAAGCAGCTCTTCGATATGGCAGAGCTGGTTTTCGCGCAAGAGTTCTTGGTTGCCCTCGGCGACAAAGCAGCCCTTGCCCTGCACGGTGCAGATAAACCCAAGCTGCTCCAGGTCGGCATAGGCGCGCTTGGTGGTGATGACGCTCACGCCTAGGTCGCTCGCGAGCGCACGGATGCTGGGGGAGTTTTGCTCCCGCAGCGAGCGTGCCCGAAAGGATTTGAGCTTTGACTTGCTAGGATATCTGCTCGTAGATGGGCTTGTCGCTCGAATTGGATAGGATGATGTCCACAGCGGCTCCTTAGCTGATGGGCTACACGTGTATATAACCGGTAAGCACAGTATATATACACTATATACAGTTATGCAAGAGGTAAATAGGGATTGTCCGCTCGTTCATTCATCTCAATCTGTAACAACTGGAGAAGATTTTGGCTGCTAGATGTTATAGATCGAGACATTGGCCGCCCGTCTATCCTTATATCTCAATCTGTAACAGATGGACCCGTTTTGAGTGGCCAGATGTTACAGACCGAGATCTTTCTGGGACGCCCACCTGTTTGTCTAAATCTGTAACAGGTAGAGGTTCAAAAACCGTCTAGATGTTACAGATCGAGACAAACTGCTGCGGAGTGTCGCCATCGACTGCTACCCTAGGCCCCAACTGATGAATTTGTCCTGATAGGTGCCCTATGCCGAGATTTCGCGGCTACAATAGTACGGTTACATCGACGTAATGCACTTAATGCAAGAAAGGATCCGCATGGCAAGCCTGTCGGATGAAATCTCGTCGCGCCGCACATTCGCGATCATCAGCCACCCGGACGCCGGTAAGACCACGCTTACCGAGAAGCTGCTGCTCTATACCGGCAGCATCCAGACTGCCGGCTCGGTCAAGGGCAAGAGCTCGGCCAAGCATGCCGTCTCGGACTGGATGGACATCGAGAAGGAGCGCGGCATCTCCGTCACCTCCTCGGTGCTGCAGTTCACCTATAACGGCGCCTGTGTCAACATTCTCGATACCCCCGGCCACCAGGACTTCTCGGAGGATACCTACCGCACCCTGCCGACGCTGCGGTCATGGTCATCGACGGCGCCAAGGGCGTCGAGGCCCAGACCAAAAAGCTCTTTAAGGTTTGTACGCTGCGTCACATTCCCATCTTCACCTTTGTGAACAAGCTCGACCACGAGGCTCGCGATCCGTTTGAGCTCATGGAAGAGATCGAGAACGTTCTGGGCATCAATACGTATCCTATGAACTGGCCGATCGGCCGCAATTTCCGCGGCGTGTTCGATCGTCAAACCCGTCGCGTTATCGCCTTTGAGGGCGACGGTCACGCCAACGCCACCAAGAAGGTCGCCGAGGTCGAGGCCGAGTTGGGCGATCCTTCCATGGACGAGCTTATTGGCGAAGAAAACCATAAGAACCTGATGGACGATATCGAGTTGCTCGATGGTGCCGGCGACGAGCTCGACTTGGATGCTGTGGCCTGCGGCAAGCTGAGCCCGGCGTTCTTTGGCTCGGCGCTTACCAACTTTGGCGTGGAGCCCTTCCTCAAGGAGTTCCTGCGTCTGGCCCCGACGCCGCGCGCCTATACCGATACGCTCACCAGCGAACCGGTCGATCCCTGCCGCGACGACTTTAGCGGCTTTGTGTTTAAGATCCAGGCCAACATGGACAAGAACCACCGCGACCGCATCGCCTTTGTGCGCATTTGCTCGGGCAAGTTCGAGCGTGGCATGGACGCCTTCCACGTGCAGGGCAACCGCAAGCTCAAGCTTGCCACGGGCACGTCGATGATGGCCGATGACCGCGCCATCGTGGACGAGGCGTATGCGGGCGATATCGTGGGCCTGTTCGACCCGGGTATCTTTAGCATCGGCGACACCGTGTGCTCCGGCAAGCGCCACGTGCAGTATCCGCAGATCCCGACGTTTGCCCCCGAGATGTTCGCTCGCATTACGCAGGTCGATACGCTCAAGCGCAAGCAGTTCGTCAAGGGCATGGAGGAGCTTGCCCAGGAGGGAGCTATCCAGATCTTCCGCGAGCTGGGTGCCGGTATGGAGAGCGTCATCGTGGGCGTGGTCGGCGTGCTGCAGTTTGAGGTACTCGAGCGCCGCCTCAAGGCCGAGTACCGTGTTGAGGTTCGTCGCCAGCCGCTGCCCTATACGGACATCCGCTGGATCCAGAACGACCCCGACACCATCGATATCCCGGGCCTTTCGCTCACGCGCGACACCCTGCGCGTCGAGGACATGCGCGGCGGCAAGCTGCTGCTGTTCACGAGTCCGTGGAACGTGGATTGGGCAACCGACCACAACCCCGACCTTATCCTGTCGGAGTTTGGCAACGTGGCCTTTTAACGCATCGGCGCGGTGACCCTGCGGGGCTGCCGCGCCATTTACTTGCCTGATGCCGTGTGAGCGGCTATCATACCCACCGTCGTCTCAAGACCGGGGCGTCCGAGCAGTTCGGGTCCGATATCCTGCTCGTTAAACCTAAAACCAAAGGAGTACATAATGATCAAGAAGGTCATGGAGGACTACAAGGTCCTGTTGCGGAGCATTCCCGCGGCAACGGTTTCGCTGTTTTTCGTGAGTGTCATCATGATGAACCTGCTGGCCAACAAAGAGCTTATCAGCCTGCCGTATCTGGCACTCGATTGCGGCTTTGTGGTGAGCTGGGTCTCGTTTTTGTGCCAGGACATGATCTGCAAGCGCTTTGGCGCCAAGGCATCCATCAAAATCTCTATCCTCGCGCTGTTGGTTAACCTGGCCGTGAGCCTGTGCTTTTGGGCATGCTCGCTCACGCCCGGTATGTGGGGCGCCTACTACGACACGGGCATGATCGAGGTTAACACTGCCCTTAACGCTACCATCGGTGGCACCTGGTACGTGGTGCTGGGCTCTTCGCTGGCAATGCTCGTCTCTGCCGTGGTTAACTCCACGCTCAACCAGTCGCTCGGCCGCATGCTCAAAAAGAATAATTTTGCGAGCTTCGCCTTCCGCTCCTATGTGTCCACGGGTGTTGGCCAGTTTATCGACAACCTGGTCTTTGCCATTGTGGTGAGCCACACGTTCTTTGGTTGGACCTGGGTGCAGGTCCTTATGTGCTCGCTGACCGGCGCTGTCGCCGAGCTGCTGTGCGAGGTCTTCCTGAGCCCCGTGGGCTACAAGGTCGTGCGCGGCTGGGAGCGCGAGAATGTGGGTTCCGAGTACCTCGAGCGCCACGCAACCGCCTAAGGAGCAAGTATGCGGGTTTTGATCACGGGCGCTTCGGGCGGTATCGGAGCCGCGTGCGTGCAGCGCTTTTTGGACGAGGGCCACGAGGTCGTGGGCTTTGATCTGCTGCCGGCGGCGATCGAACACGAGCGCTACCGCCATCTGATCGTTGATGTACGCGAGCCGGACTCGTTTCCAGGCGATCTTGAACCCCAGGTAATCGTGAACGTTGCCGGTCCGCAGGATTCGGCCGACGATATTGCTGCCAACCTGCGTGGCACCATCAACGTGACCGAGCACTACGCCTTTGTGGGGGAGGGGCTTGCCGCCAAGCCGACACTGGCTATCAAATCCGTGGTCAATGTGGGGTCGGCGAGCGGACATACGGGATCGGAGTTTCCCGCCTATGCTGCCAGCAAGGGCGGCGTTATCGCCTACACCAAGAACCTTGCAAACCGCCTGGCACCGCAGGCTATCGCCAACAGTGTGGACCCGGGCGGCGTTATCACGCCGCTCAACCGTTGCGTGATGGAAGACGAACACCTGTGGAGCCAGATTATGGAGCTTACGCCGCTTAAACGCTGGGCCACCGCCCAAGAGATCGCCGAGTGGATTTACTTTGTGGGCGTGACCAACCGGTTTATGACCGGGCAGAGTCTGTTGATCGATGGCGGCGAGGCTGACCGCACACAATTTATTTGGCCCGAATAGGAAGCGCGCCCGATGGAAAGCCGTCGGGCGCGTTTTTGATGTATCGATTTTTAGCCGAGGCAAGTCCAGTTGACGGGGGTCGAGCCGTGCTGCTCGAGTAGCCGATTGGCTGCCGAGAAGGGGCGCGACCCCATGAAAGCGGGGAGTTCTGCCGTGGCACGGTTGGCCGAAAGCGGTGAGGGGTGCGTGGAGGCCAGGCAGAACTTGCCGGTTGCCTTGCCCGCGCCGGTCGCGGCGAGCTTGCCTTCGACCATCTGTTGGGCAAAGCGGCCCCATGCCAAAAAGACGACCGGCTGGGGCAGCTGGCAGCAACGTTCGATAATGTAGTCGGTGAGCGTGCTCCAGCCCAGTTTGGCGTGCGAGTTCGCGGCGTGCTCGCGCACGGTGAGCGTAGTGTTGAGAAGCAGGACGCCCTGCTGTGCCCATGGAGTTAGGTCTCCCGTGGCGGGAATAGGGCAGCCCAGATCGGCTTTGAGTTCCTTATAGATGTTGCGCAGGCTCGGCGGCAACTTGGTTTGCGTCGCGGGAACCGAGAACGACAGCCCCATGGCCTGGTTGGGTTCGTGATAAGGGTCTTGACCTAAGATGACAACCTTGACCTGGTCGGCTGGCGTGTAGGCGAGGGCATTGAGGATGTCGTCTTGTGCCGGGTAGATGGTCTGCTCGGCACGCAAAAGGGCGATGCGCTCGAGCAGCTGGTTCGTAGTGTCACGTACCGGCTGCGGCGCATCGCCCAACCAAGTTGCTATGTTGCGGTCGCGGGTTGCGGTGTCCATGGGGCTCCTTTATGGCAGATGCTCTGTTGGCATCTATTGTAAAGGTGTCCGGAGACCTTTATGCCGCGGCCGCATGAGGAGCGGGGTTTACGAGACGTGCTCAGGCGCTCCTGCCATGCGAGCCTGTCCATGTGCGCGGAGGCGCGGAAGCTCGACGGTTGCCACCATGACGCCGGTGAGGATGAGGGCTGCGCCAAAGAAGGCGATGGGGCTCAGGACCTCGCCGACCAGGAAGAACGAGAAGACGGCGGAGCATACCGGCTCGAGCGAGAAGGCGAAGCCGGTGGTCTCGGCGGGCACGTGGGGCTGCACGAGCGTCTGGGTGATAAAGCCGTAGGCAGAGCAGATGAGTGCGAGCGCGACGACAACGACGATCTCGCTCGGCGTGCTGGGAAGCGTGAAGCCGCCAAAGACGCATGCGGCAATGCCCGAGAACAGGCCGCCGAAGCCCAGCTGCCAAACGCCCAGAGCCAGCGGGTCGACATCTTCGACAAAGCGCTTCGCCACAATGATGTGGCCGGCATAGACAAAAGCGGAGAGCAGCATGATGATTGCGCCGGGATTCAGGCTGGTAAAGTCGGCGCCCGAGAGCAGCAGCATGCCGCAGGTGACGATGGCGGTGCCGACGAGCACCTTGCGCTCGGGGGCGCGACGCAGCAGGGCTGCGTTGGCAAACGGCACGATTACGACCGTCAGGCTCTGCAAAAAGCCGGCGGTGGAGGCGGAGGTGAGGCTGGAGCCCAGGCACATGCACGTGAGCTCGGTTGCCATGATGGCACCGATGATGGCGGCGCGAACCATAAGGTCGCGGTTGATGTGCAACGCGCGCTTGTGGAAGAGCAGCAGGCAGACCACAAAGGCGATAATGCAACGCAGCGCAACGATACTCGTGGCGTTCATGCTGTCCATGCCGATCTTCATGAGGGGGTACGAAAAGCCCCATGCGACGGGAACGGAAAATGAGAGCGCGATTGCTTTTTTGCGATCCATGGGACTCCTTTTGTTACAGAACGATTTCGCAAAAAGGATTCTGCTCCCAGATGTGGATGCAGTAAAGCGAATGTATCTTCAGTATGATTAAGAAACGCTAATATCGGTAGGAAAAGCCCTGGCAAAACGTTTTACGGCTGCATTGATGTGGAGGCACGATGGCATCGCGGTATCAGATTGTTTGTATGGTGGTCGATCGCGGCAGTCTTAAGGGCGCGGCCGACGAGCTGGGCTATACGCAAAGCGCGGTGAGCCAGGCCGTCAAGGCGCTCGAGCGCGAGCTGGGCACCACGCTTATCGAGCGCGGAAAGCAGGGCGTTTCGCTTACGCGCGACGGTAAACAATATCTGCCGTACCTGCGCCAGATTGTGACCGCCGAGGCCGAGCTCGAGGGCAAGCGGCAGGAGCTGCTGGGGCTTTCGTCGACTGATATTCGCATCGCGACGTTTACCAACGTGAGTCGAACCGTGTTGCCGCGCGTGATCCGCGATTTTGGAGCCCTGCACCCGGGCGTACGCTTTACCCTCAAGCAGGGCGATTACACGCGCAACGCCCAGTGGGTGCACGATGGCGTGGTTGATTTTTGCTTTACGGCACGCGGATTTACCGCTGGGCTCGAGAAGCGCGTGGTCTATCACGACGAGTTGGTGGCATTGTTGCCGGCCGCGCATCCGCTGACGGCAAAGGAAAAGGTGACACTCGCCGACCTGGCGTCCGAGCCGTTTGTACTGCTGGATGAGGGCGAACAGAGCCTGGTGCTCGATGCATTTGCGGCGCATGGGCTGTCGCCGCACGTGACGAGCGAGGTGACCGACGACTACACCATCATGGCGATGGTGGAGGAGGGCCTAGGCGTGAGCATGCTCTACCGTCGTACTGTGGAGGGCATGCGAGCCGATATTCGTGTGCGGCCCATCGTGCATGCCCCCTCGCGCGACGTGGTGGCCGCCTGGCGCAGCTGGGACACCATGCCTATCGCCACGAGGCGCTTTATCGACTATATGAGCTCGCATATTGTCAATTAATGACTGGCGTAGCGTTGGGTGCGGTGTTTAGCGGGCTGTCGCTTTGGCTTGGGTGGCGCGATAGGTGCGTGCCGGGTGGCAAAGTAGCACCGCCACGACCATAAAGAACGCCGTGGTGCCCAGGCTGATGGGGTAGACCATCATGATGTTCGCAAAGGTGCGGAAGTGCGGGAACACGCAGAACACCCAATAGAAGCGGATGCCGCAGACGCAGATCATGGTGATGAGGGCGGGCGTGAGCGAGATACCAAAGCCGCGCAGGTAGCCTGACATGTTTTCGTAGAACATGCTAAAGGCGTACGCCGGGAAGATCGAGCACACGCGGATATAGCCGATCGAGACGATGTTGGGATCGCTGTTGAACAGCGACAAGATCTCACGCCCCAGGCCGACAATAACGATAATTGTGGTGAGCGCGACGATACCGCCTTCGACCAGGCAGACCTTGAGCGTTTTGGTGCAGCGGTCGATCTGGCGGGCACCGTGGTTTTGTCCCACAAAGGTGGTGCAAGCCTGGCTAAAGCTGTTGAGCAGGTTGTAGCACACGTACTCCAGGCTCATGGCGGCGCTCGAGGCCGCCATGACTTCGGTGCCAAGGCTGTTGATGGCGGATTGGATGATGATGTTGGCGACGGCAAAGACGGCGCTCTGGATGCCGGCGGGCAGGCCGATCTTGACGATGCGCTTGAGGGCGACGGGGTCGATAGCCAGGTCGCGCGGGGTGACGCGGACGACGGAGTCGGTCTTGAGCAGGCGGATAAAGAGCGTGGCGGCGCTGACAGTGTAGGCGATAGCGGTGGCGATGGCGACGCCCGCGACGCCCCAGTGGAGTATGGGGACAAAGATGAGATCCAGGCCAATGTTGAGGACGGTGGACACGGCAAGCGCCTGCAGCGGCATGCGGGTGATGCCGACGGAGCGGAAGATCGCGGCCTCAAAGTTGTAGAGCAAGATCGAGGGCAGGCTGAGCAAAAAGACGCGCAGGTAGAGCGAAGCGAGCGGCATGGTCTCGGCAGGCACGTTGAGCGCAGCGAGCATGGGTTCGGCAAAGACCTCGCCCAGAGCGATGACGACAAAGCCCACGAGCGCCATTAAAATCGAGGTATGGACGGCGCGTTTGACCATGTTTTGGTCGTTGCGGCCGATAGCGTTGGCGATGACCACGTTGGAGCCAAGCGACATGCCAATAAACAGGTTGAGCATAAGACTGGTAAGCGGAACATTGGAGCCGACCGCCGCCATGGCGAGGGTTCCCTGGTCGCCCGAGAAGTTGCCGATGATGACCGTGGCGATGAGGTTCGACAGCTGCTCCAAGATGCTCGTGGCGGCCACGGGGAAGGCGAACAGGGGAATATTTCGCCACAGCGAGCCGGTGGTCATGTCAATGTGCTTAGATACGGTATCAGCCATGCGCTCTCAATCTCTAACATGCTATATCGTGCTTATTTGCGCAGACGATGATACTCCTAATTGGCTAGTCGTTGGGGACGTTCTTAAACGACTAGTCATTCAAGAACGTCCCCAATGACTAGGTGGGGAAGGCGTGCGACAATGGTGGGCGTTGTGTTGTTCGCACTAAGGAGTTGCCATGTTGTTATGTCCCGTTTGCCATGAGCCGTTGGTGGACGACAAGCGTGGTGCTGCATGCGCGGGCGGACACCGGTTTGACCGTGCACGCGAGGGTTATCTATATCTGCTGCGCTCGTCCAAGAGCGGCGACTCTATGGGCGATCCCAAGTCGCAGGCGCGCAGTCGCCGCGACTTTTTGAACCGCGGCTACTATGCGCCGTTGCGCGATGCGATGGTTGAGCTGGTGCGCGAGCGGGCGGCTGGGCACGCTGCGTCTGCGAACGGCCTCATGACCTTGCTCGACATTTGTTGTGGCGAGGGCTACTACACCAGCGCCATGGGTACGGTTTCGGGCGTGGATGCTTACGGCTTTGACCTTGGCAAGGAGATGGTGCGCCTGGCCGCCAAGCGCGGCGATGCAACCTTTTTTGTGGCCAACATGAAGGATATCCCCGTGGCCGATGGCGCCTTCGATATGGTGACCGAGCTCTTCGCTCCCTTTAACGAGCGTGAGTTTGCCCGCGTGCTGGCGCCAGAGGGCTCGCTCTATACCGTGGTGCCGGGCGCCCGTCATCTGTTTGGGCTTAAGGAAGTGCTCTACGATACACCGTACCTTAACGACGAGAAGCTGCCGAAAACCACCGAGCTCGAGTTGGTCGGAACGCAGCGGGTGTCTGCGATTATTACGCTTCAGACCCAGGCCGACATCGAAGCCGTATTTCAGATGACGCCCTACTACTACCGCACACGTCCTGCCGACAAAGAGCGCCTGGCAAACCTGGACACCCTTCAAACCGACATCGACTTCATCATCGCCGAGTATCGCCACAGCTAACAACCTACCAAAAAGGGACAGGTTTATTTTGGTAGGTTTTATCTGGGCAAACGTAAAGGGCCGACCGCGGAGATGCGCGATCGGCCCTTTTTAGTTGCTTGGCTGCAGAGGTTATGAGAAGCGAGCGCTTACAGGCGGTCCTTGTTCTCGGCCTTAACGGCGTGCGCCTGCTGAACAAAGAACAGGTCGTACACCACGATGACAAAGGCGACGATATTGACGGAGCTGCCGCCGAGCGCGGGAAGCGTGAGCACGGCCTGCGCAATCGTGGCGATTGCGGCAACGATGCCGAGCTTAAACGCGCCATCCACCTGCGAAGGCTTGTTGGCGCCCTTGATGCCCGCAACGCCCGCGGCGAGATCGATGAGGCCCTTGGCGATAATCACGACCGCGGCGAGCATGGCATTCGATCCGTAGGTGGACTCGAGCTTGCCGGTCGCGATGCCGGCGATTCCAATGACGAGACTGGCGATGCCCAGAACAAAATAAATCAGGGCAAGGATTTTGAGTGTCTTGCGAGCGGTGCTCATAACTGGTCCTTTCGATGTGGGCAGGACGACCTCGTCGTGCCCCATGTACAGCACATATGGTGAAGCACATTGTAGTTCAACGGGGCGATGCATGCGCTTGAAAGCGTCTCTTACCTGTACGGTCCAACCTTTCAAAAAGGAAAGCTGGACGTAAGCCAAATCGATGGCAGCTCATGTGCGGCGCTGAGATGATGGGGCCATGGTAAGAGCTGGACCGAAGGAGGAGCCATGATGTACGGAGCAGGGCAAGTGCGTGAGCCGCGGTCGTTGGGAAGGCGCATGAGTGATTCCGTGATCGCTGCTGTGTGCACGGGATTGATGGCGGTGCTTTGCATTGCGATGCTGTGGGCCATGTCGCATGTGGGACAATAGCGGACGGTTGGGTGCTGGCATAAACGGCGCCCCGCGTATTCGTTTTGCTTGTTAAGGAGTGTCCATGGGCGTCGTCGATCCCTTTTCTGTTGCTCGGGCCGCGGGGCTTGAGCTGACCGGGAAGTCCGAGGGCCTCACGCTCACCGACGGCACGATGGAGCTGCGTGCCGATTTCACCCGCATGCTTCCACGGCTCAAGCAGGGCCGTCTGCAGCAAGAGCTGTTGGTAAAGGCTGCGCGCACAAAAGGCATCGAGAGCCCATGGGCGATTGACGCCACGGCAGGCTTTGGCGAGGATTCGCTGCTGCTGGCTGCCGCGGGCTTTACCGTCGATCTGTATGAGCAGGATTGCGTGATCGCGGAACTCCTCAAGGATGCCTTGGATCGCGCGGCAGATGATCCGGCGCTTGCGG
>USCN01000027.1 GCA_900553165.1 uncultured Collinsella sp. | reverse complement strand
CGCCTGCCGATATCATGGCGTGTCCTGAGTCGATGACGGGCGCTTATCTGACCGGCAAACGAATGATCCGGGTGCCTGATGAACGGCGCAAGCCCGGTCGCGGCTGCCTTAAAATT
Source organism: uncultured Collinsella sp. (assembly GCA_900553165.1). Classification (GTDB taxonomy): domain Bacteria; phylum Actinomycetota; class Coriobacteriia; order Coriobacteriales; family Coriobacteriaceae; genus Collinsella. Next base: position 11,253 of record USCN01000027.1, on the reverse strand, counting down.
ACGGGCGCTCGAGCCAACAACCTCAAAAACGTTACTGCCAAGATCGAGTTTGGTACGCTTACGGTTGTTACCGGCGTGTCGGGATCGGGCAAGAGCTCCCTGGTTACCGATACCATTGCGCCTGCCCTTACGAATGCCATTCACCGTTCGACGCGCCCTGTGGGTCCATATAAGAAAATCGAGGGCATCGAGTGTATCGATAAGGTTATCGATATTGACCAGTCGCCGATTGGCCGCACGCCGCGTTCCAACCCTGCTACCTATATCGGCCTGTGGGATGATCTTCGCGCGCTGTTTGCGAGTACGCCGGAGTCGAAGGCGCGCGGCTACTCGCCGGGTCGTTTCTCCTTTAATGTGAGTGGCGGGCGCTGTGAAGCGTGCAAGGGCGACGGACAGATCAAGATCGAGATGCACTTCCTTCCCGATATCTACGTTCCCTGCGAAGTTTGCGGCGGTAAACGCTACAACCGCGAGACACTCGAGGTCACCTACCGTGGCAAGACCATCTCGGACGTACTTGACATGAGCGTGGCCGAGGCACTGGCTTTCTTTGGGAATATCCCGCAGATTAAGCGCAAGCTTCAGACGCTGTACGATGTAGGCTTGGGCTACGTGAGCCTGGGCCAGCCCGCCACGACGCTTTCGGGTGGCGAGGCGCAGCGTGTGAAACTCGCCAAGGAGCTTCATCGACGCCAGACGGGCAAGACGTTCTATATTTTGGACGAGCCGACGACCGGCCTTCATTTTGAGGACGTCCGCCAGCTGCTCGATGTGCTGCAGCGCTTGGTCGATGCGGGCAACACGGTGCTGGTGATTGAACACAACCTTGATGTCATCAAGGTTGCCGACCGCCTGATCGATATGGGTCCCGAGGGCGGTAACGGCGGCGGAACCGTCGTGGTTTCGGGCACACCGGAGCAGGTTGCGGACTGTCCGCAGAGTTATACGGGCAAGTTTTTGGCGCCGTTGCTCAGGCGTGACCGGGAGCGTCAAGCTCAACTTGATGCTCAATAAGTAGGCGATTCAGTTTATGGGCGCCATCGACTCCTTGTGATTCGATGGCGCTTGCTGTGCCGAAGTGACGTATGCAGCCGAATTGGACATATACTTAATCCTTGCGTCCGAATGCGAGGGAAAGGATATGTCATGGCAAAGGCTGTAAAGACGCCAAAAACCAATGCGATGCGCGAGCTGGAAAGCGCCGGCATTTCCTATGTTCTACATACGTACGAAGACGATGGTGATGAGTCGGTGGGCCTGGGGGTCGCGATTTCGGAGCAGCTTGGCGAGGAGCCCGGTCAAGGATTTAAGACTTTGGTCTGCGTGACACCGTCCAACGACTATGTCGTGTGCTGCATCCCTGTTGCCGACGAGCTCGATCTAAAGTCCGCCGCGCGTGCCGCGGGGGAGAAGTCCTTGGCCATGATGCATGTGAAGGATTTGCTTGCGGCGACTGGCTACGTTCGCGGCGGCTGCAGCCCGGTCGGTATGAAAAAACGCTACCGGACGCTCATTGATGAGACATGTGTCCTTTGGGATACCATTTTTATTTCGGGAGGCAAGCGTGGTTATCAGCTTGAGCTTGCACCCGATGATTTAATTGCATTTTGCGGGGCGACGGTCGCCCCGATTACGAGAGAGGACTGAGCGATGCCGCAGGAAGAATTGAAGTGCGGAGCTCATTTTGCAAAAGAATCTGCGCCTCAGACACCCTCATCCGAAGCTTCTTCGTCGCGAGACGACACTGACGACATGGGCTCGTCGGACTACTCCACGGTTGGTCGTTCCGCCGGGCTTATGACCATCCTGACCATCGTGTCTCGCGTCACCGGCTTTATCCGCACATGGGCAATGGCGGCCGCTATCGGCATGTCGCTGCTCTCGTCCTCCTATCAGGTCGCCAACAACCTGCCCAATATGCTCTACGAACTCGTGATGGGCGGCATGCTCGTGACGGCGTTTTTGCCCGTGTACATGGGCGTGAGGCGTGAGCAGGGTCGCGAGGCCTCGAACGAGTACGTGGGCAACCTGCTCGGTATTCTGCTATTGGTGCTGGGTGGCATTTCGTTGCTGGGGACCGTGTTCGCTCCGGGCTTTATTTGGACGCAATCGTTCCTTTCGGGTGACGGCGGCAGCATGGATACCGCTGCGTTCATGTTCCGTTTCTTCGCCATCCAGATTCTGTTTTATGGTTTGGGCTCGGTGTTCTCGGGCGTTCTCAACGCACACCGCGACTACTTCTGGTCGACGTTTGCCCCGGTCCTCAACAATGTGATCGTCATTGCGAGCTTTATGGGCTTTGCGCCCGTGTCCGCACAGTTTGGCGAACGTGCCGGCATCATCTTGATTGCGGCCGGTACGACCCTCGGTGTCTTTGTTCAGATGGCTTGTCAGATCCCCGCGCTTGGCAAGCACGGCGTGCATCCCCATATCCATATCGACTTTAAGGACCCCGCACTGCGCCAGACGATTGCGCTCGGTATCCCGACGCTGCTCGCCACGGTGTGCATGTTTGTCTCGACTTCTATCACCAACGCTGCTGCGCTGGTGGTCCAGCCCGAGACTGGTCCTTCCGTCATCGCCTATGCGCGCCTGTGGTACACGCTGCCCTACGCGCTGATTGCCGCCTCGCTTTCGACGGCGCTCTATACCGAGCTCTCTCACGACGCACAGGAGAAGGATTACGACAGCGTTCGCACGGGCATTTCGCGTGGCGTCGCCCAGATGCTGTTCTTCCTGGTTCCGTTCGCGCTGTACCTGATTGTCTTCGCGCGTCCGCTCAACATGATCTACTGCGCTGGCAAGTTCGATGAGTCCGGCGTGGCGCTGGTGTCCGAGTTCCTTGTCTACCTGGCGTTCTCGCTGCCGCTCTACGGCGTGGTCGTGCTGATGCAGAAGAGCTTCTCTGCCTTGCTCGACATGAAGCCCTATAGCCGCTATTGCCTGTATTCCGCCATCGGCCAGGCCGGCTCGGTTCTGCTGTTTGGCGTTGTACTGGGCTTCGGTATGCCGGCAATCGCGCTTTCGTATGTCGTCGACTACGTGATCTTGGTCGGTTGCTCGCTGTGGTGGCTGCGTCGTCGTCTGCGTGGTCTTCAGGTTAAATCTATCCTGCATGGCGGTTTCTTTGGCCTTTTGCTCGGTGGCCTGGGTGCTGCCGCAGGCGCCGGCGTCATGTGGGCGCTTGAGCACTTTGTCGGGGCACTTGGCGGCTCGATTCTGATTACTCTTGGCTACGTTTGCGTTGCGGGTGTCGTCTCGCTTGCTGTTACCTTTGGCCTTGCCGTCGTCCTTAAGATGCCCGAGGTCTCGGCGCTGATTCGTCGCAAGTAGGTGCGCGTGGCCGGTCACGACAACATTCCAACGCTTGCCGAGCAGGTTTCGCGCGTTCCCACGCAGCCCGGCTGCTACCTTTGGAAAGACGCCAAGGGCGATGTCATCTACGTGGGCAAGGCGAAAAACCTGCGCGCCCGTATGCGTCAGTACGTGACGCTGCAGGACGAGCGCCAGAAGATCCCGCTGATGATGCAGCTGGTGGCGAGCTTTGACTATATCGTGGTGGAGACCGAGCACGAGGCGTTGGTGCTCGAGCGCAATTTGATTGGTCAGTACCATCCGTACTTTAACGTCGACCTCAAGGATGACAAGAGCTACCCCTTTATCGCCATTACAAAGGGCGACCTGTATCCCGCTATCAAATACACGCGTGAGCGTCATAAGCCGGGAACGCGCTATTATGGACCTTATACCGATAGCCGCGCGGCACGTGAGACGATAGATACGCTGCGCAAGGTTATCCCCATCTGCTCCGCATCCTGTGCGGAGTGGCGTCGTTGTCGCCGTATCGTCGAGTCCCACAAGGGCGAGGAAGACATCGTCAATATGATTTGCGCGCAAAACGGGCGCCCCTGCTTTGACTACCATGTCGGGCGCGGCCCGGGTGCGTGTGTCGGCGTGATTTCCCCGGCAGACTATGCCAAGAACGTCAAGCGTGTCGAGCGCTTTTTGTCGGGCCATCGCAAGGATGTCGTCGATGAGCTGACCTCCGAGATGACGGATGCCGCTGAGGCGCTCGACTTTGAGCGCGCGGCACGCGTCAAACGTCGTTTGGAGGTCATCAGGGGTCTGGACGATCGTCAGCAAGTCGTTTTTCCCTCCAGTGTCGATATAGATGTCATCGGTTTCTATCGCGAGGAGACCATCTCCGCCGCTTGCGTCTTCGTCGTTCGCGAGGGCCGAACAGTTCGCACCTGCGAGTTCATTCTCGACAAGGGTCTTGATGTTGACGAGGAAGAGCTCCAGTCGGGCTTTCTTAAGCGCTATTACGACGAGACGGCTGATATTCCAGCTGAGGTCAACCTTTCCGTCGAGCTTGAGGATGCGGAAGCGCTGGGGGAGTGGCTTGCGGGCAAGCGTGAGCGTTCCTGCCATCTCCATAGGCCGCAGCGTGGCGAAAAGCACCGTCTGCTCGATATGGCATCCAAAAATGCGCGCCATGCCCTCATGCGCTACATGATGCGAACGGGGTACGCTGACGACCGCACCAATCAAGCGCTCCTGGAGCTCGAAAGTGCGTTGGCGCTGCCATCGCCGCCGTTGCGTATCGAGTGCTTCGATATCTCTACACTGCATGGCACCTTTACGGTCGCCTCGATGGTGGTGTTTACCAACGGGCGCGCCGACAAGAGTCAGTATCGTCGTTTTAAAATTCAGGCCGAATTGGACGAGGCAAACGACTTCGTATCGATGTCCGAGGTTTTGGGACGACGTTATGCTCCCGAGCGCATGGCCGACGAGCGCTTTGGCTCGCGCCCCGATTTGCTCGTTGTCGATGGCGGTAAGCCGCAATTGACCGCTGCGATCAAGCAACTTGAGGCTCTTGGGCTCGATATACCAGTTTGTGGCTTGGCAAAGGCCGATGAGGAGGTTTTCGTGCCTTGGGACGAGACTCCCGTCGTGCTGCCGACCGGGTCCGCGTCGCTCTATCTAATTAAACAGGTGCGCGATGAATCGCACCGTTTTGCCATCACGTTCCATCGCGAATTGCGCGATAAAGCCATGACGGTTTCGGTACTCGATGACGTTCCAGGCGTGGGACCCACCAGAAAACGTGCCCTTATGCGCCATTTTGGCTCGATGAAGCGTTTGCGCGCGGCGAGCGAGCAAGAGATCGCGGAAGTTCGAGGCATTCCTGCCGATGTCGCCAAAGCGGTTCACGAGGCGCTCGTTGCATGGAATGCCGAGCGCGCCGAGGCGGCGGCAAAGCAATCCGAAAACTAAACACGCCTCTAAACAACTGATATACATGATTGCGTGATTTTCAATCATTTATTTCACGGCGATTACCAGCCGATTTCGGGTTTAATTGACGCTAAAACGTTTGACTAGCCATGGTGAACAACCCTGCTATCCTGCGGGTTGACGAAGACTGATATCTCACCTCGTCGATACATACTGTCTGGCGAATCGTTTGTCAATGAATTCGGTGAACGGTAGCAAATACCGTTCAAGCGTATGTATGTATCGGTCGCCGAGCGCGGCACCTCAGTTGGGTTCGTCGGTAGGTAAGGTATATATCGTCCGCAAGTTGCGCGGGGGCACGTCTAGGCGCTCCCGGGTAAGATTCTCTATTGATAGGAGAAGACATGGCCATCATCAACAAGGGTATGTCCAGGCGTTCGTTCCTCGGCCTCACCGGCAGCGTCGCTGCTGTCGCAGGGCTTGGTCTCACCGGCTGCGGTGGCAGCTCTAGCGACGAGGGTTCCGCTTCCGGTTCCACCGATTCCGCCAACCGTGGCGGCGGCGTGATCACCGCTGGTTCCGCTTACGCTCCGTCCAGCTTCGATCCCGCCAGCACCGGCTCCGCTGTGGGCCTGGGTGCTAACTGGCACGTCGTCGAGGGCCTCTACGGCATCGATTACCACGACTACAGCACCTTCAAAGAGCTCGCCACCGACGATCCCAAGTCTGTGGACGACACCACTTTCGAGGTCACCATCCGCAAGGGCGCCAAGTTCTCCGATGGCACCGAGGTCACCGCTGACGATGTCGTTGCCTCCTACACCGCTTGCGCCGCTTCCGCTACCTATGCTCCGTTCTTCCAGCCCTTCGAGTCCATCGAGGCCAAGGACGCCAGCACCGTGACGGTCAAGACCAAGGTCCCCAACTTCTCCCTGCTCAAGGATCGTCTGGCCATCGTCCGCGTTACCCCGGCCACCCAGACCGAGGAGGATCGCGCCAAGCAGCCGATCGGCTCCGGCCCCTGGATGTACGACTCTATCTCCGATACCGAGATCACCCTGGTTCCCAACCCCGAGTACAACGGTGAGTATGCTGCCGAGGATAAGAAGATCCAGTACAGCATCCTGACCGACCCCACCGCTCGCGTTACCGCTCAGCAGGAGGGCTCCACGCTCGTTATGGAGCTCGTTACCGCTGACGCCGTCGACCAGCTCGAGAGCGCCGGCTGCAAGATCGATAACGTTCAGGGTTTCGGCACCCGCTTCATCATGTTCAACGTCGCCAAGGAGCCTTGGAACAACGTCAAGGTCCGTCAGGCTGTCATGTATGCGCTCGACACCGAGAAGATGGTCAGCAACACCTTCGCCGGCCTTGCCACCGCTGCCAGCTGCTACCTGCCCAAGAGCTTCACCAACTATCATGAGGCTTCCACGGTGTACAAGACCGACGCCAAGAAGGCTAAGAAGCTCATCGAGGAGTCTGGCATCACCCCGGGTGCCATCACCCTGCGCACCACCGACAACGAGCAGATTAAGGGCATGGCCGCCCAGGTCAAGAATGACCTCGACGCTCTCGGCTTCGATGTGACCATCCAGACCGATACCTCGCCGGCCACCTACGCTGCCATCGACGGCGGCGAGGCCTACGATATCCTCCTTGCCCCTGGCGATCCTTCCTGCTTCGGCGCCGACCCCGACCTGCTGCTCAACTGGTGGTACGGCGACAACGTCTGGATGCAGACCCGTTGCCCGTGGAAGGAGTCCGCTGAGTGGCAGAAGCTCCACGGTCTCATGGACGAGGCTCTTGCCGCCGAGGGCGATGAGCAGCAGAAGAAGTGGAACGAGTGCTTCGACATCATTGCCGACAACGCCGTTCTGTACCCCGTTGTCCACGTCAAGACCGTCTCCGCTTCCTGGGACGATCCGTCCACTGCGCCCAACGGCGAGGCCCTCGATGGCTTCAAGGGCATCGGCACGACGAGCATGTCCTTCAGGGGCGTTGCGACCGTCAAGGCGTAAGACTCGCTTGAGTCTGTATGCAGGATGTCGGTCGTTGGGACCGTATCCTCATAGTTGAAACAAAGACCCGGGCGACCTCGATGTCGCTCGGGTCTTGTAATGAGTATCCGTACTCATATACCAGTTGGTCCTACCGACAAAAGAAAGGGGAGAGAACGTGAACAACTTGCTACGTTTGATTGGAAGGCGTCTTGTGGCGCTGCCGATCATGGCATTGGGCGTCACCGTCCTGGTGTTCTTCCTTATGTCGTTCTCCAAGACCGACCCCGCCTACACGGCGTTGGGTGACGGTGCCTCGCCCGAGGCGGTTGCCGAGTACCATGAGAAGTATGGTCTGGACGACCCCTGGCCTGTGCGCTACGTGCGCTATATGGGCGATTTGATCCATGGTGACATGGGCACCTATGGTGCTGCTCGCAACTCCGTTGCCAAGCGCATCTCCACGGCCCTGCCCGTCACGATGCAGCTGACCTTCATCGGCCTTGCCATCGGTGCGGTCGTTTCGTTTTTACTCGGCGTCATCGCGGCACTGTATCGCGACAAATGGCCGGACCAAGTGATCCGCGTCTTTTCCATCGCCGGCTTGGCAACCCCGTCGTTCTGGCTTGCCGTTCTGTTGATCCTGCTGTTCTCTTCCTACCTTAAGGTGCTTCCGGCATCGGGTGCTCTGCCTCACTTCACCACGAATCCGGCTGGCTATCTGGGACGTATGATCATGCCCGCTATCGCCTTGGCATTTCCGCTGACGGGCCAGATGACTCGTATCGTGCGTACCGCCATGGTCGAGGAGCTCGATAAGGATTATGTCCGTATGGCTCGCGGCGCCGGCGTTCCCGAGAAGGTCGTCGTCGGCATCAACGTTCTTCGCAATGCGCTGATCACCCCGGTCACCACCCTCGGTCTTAAGATCGGTTACCTCATGGGCGGCGCCGTCGTCATCGAGGTTATCTTCAACCTCCCCGGCATGGGCACCGCGATTCTGCAGGGCGTTCAGGGCAACGAGGCGAACCTGGTTCAGGGCGTCGTTATCGTCGTTGCTCTTGCCTTCATCATCATCAACATCGTGGTTGACATGCTCTACCTGCTCATCAACCCGCGCATCAGGACGGTGTAGATTATGGTAAAGATTCGAGAGAAGCAAACCGAGCAGCTCGAGAAGGCTGCCTCCAAGGGGCTCAAGCTCGGTGGCTGGAAGAAGATGACGCTGTCTTCTAAGATTGCCGCCGTCGTGTTGGTGCTGGTCGCCCTGACTGCGATTCTGGCGCCCCTTCTTGCCCCCTATAGCCCGGTCGAGATTTTTACGGCTCGCCAGGCTCCCGGCAACGGATTTATCTTCGGTACCGACGATAAGGGTCGCGACATTCTGTCGCGCATGCTCTACGGTGGTCGTTACTCGCTGATTATCGGCTTTGGCGCCACTGCCATGGCTCTGGTCTGCGGCTCGGTCGTGGGCGCCCTTGCGGCGGTTTCGCGCAAGGCCGTTTCCGAGACGATCATGCGTATCCTGGACATCATCATGTCCATCCCGGGCATCGCCCTCGCGGCCGTCTTCGTCTCCATCCTGGGCAACTCCGTGCCGTCGATCATCTTCGCCATCGGCTTTATGTACACTCCGCAGATTGCCCGTATCGTGCGCGCCAACATCGTGTCCGAGTACGGCGAGGACTATGTCCGCGCGGTCATCGTTTCCGGCGCCAAGGCTCCGTGGATTTTGATCAAGCATGTTCTGCGTAACTGCATCGCCCCGATCATGGTCTTCACCGTTACCCTGGTCGCCGACGCCATCATCTTCGAGGCCTCGCTGACCTTCATCGGCGCTGGTATCCAGGAGCCCACCGCTACCTGGGGCAACATCCTCGCCGACGCCCGCGGCGGCGTGCTCGCCGGCCGTTGGTGGCAGGCGCTGTTCCCGGGCCTGGCCATCATGATCACCTGCCTGGCGCTCAACATCCTCTCCGAGGGCATTACCGACGCCATGGCCGCTGCTCCCTCCGCCGCCCTGGATCCGACCGATTCCTCCAAGCGTCGCGAGGCCGACCTGCTGGTCTCCGACCCCGTTCGCGCCTACAAGGAGCAGGCCCAGTCCCTCTCCGCTCGCCTTGGCGCCCTGCGCGATGTCGAGCTCAAGCGTGACGATCGCCATGTGCCCGACGAGTCTGTCGAACCGATTCTCTCGGTCCGTGACTTCTGCATTCAGTTTGAGCATCACGGCGATATCAACGTCGTCGACCATGTCAACTTTGACGTCCGTCCTGGTCAGACCATGGGCCTGGTGGGCGAGTCCGGTTGCGGTAAGTCCATCACCACGCTGGCCATCATGGGCCTGACCGACGATGACGAGCACCTTTCCGGCGAGGTCCTCTGGGAGGGCCGCGACCTGCTCAAGATGAGCAAGAAGGAGTGGTTCGGCCTGCGCGGTACCGATATCGCTATGGTCTATCAGGACGCCCTGTCCTCGCTCAACCCCTCCATGCTCATCTCTGCCCAGATGAAGCAGCTCACCAAGCGCGGCGGCACCCGCAGCGCCGAGGAACTCCTGGAGCTCGTGGGCCTCGACCCCAAGCGTACGCTCGAGAGCTACCCGCATGAGCTTTCCGGTGGCCAGCGTCAGCGTGTCCTGATCGCTATGGCCCTTACCCGCGACCCCAAGCTGGTCATCTGCGACGAGCCCACGACCGCTCTGGACGTTACCGTCCAGAAGCAGGTCATCAAGCTGCTCAACGACCTTCAGGCCAAGCTCGGCTTTGCCATGATCTTCGTCTCGCATGACTTGGCGCTGGTCGCCGAGGTCGCCCATAACATCACGGTTATGTACGCCGGTCAGGTTATCGAGCAGGCGCCCACCAAGGAGCTGCTCACTAACCCGATCCACGAGTACACCCGCGGTCTTCTGGGCTCCGTTCTGTCCATCGAGAGCGGTTCGGGCCGTCTGCACCAGGTGCCCGGCGCCGTTCCGAGCCCGCGCGATTTCCCCAAGGGCGATCGCTTCGCGCCCCGCTCGAGCCATCCGCGCATTGGCCTGGACACCCGTCCGGTCTTCAAGCGCGTGCCCGGCACCGAGCACTTCTATTCCGAGCTCCCCGACGAGGTGCTCAAGGCAAATGGTTTGACCCCTCACGCGGAGGTGATGTAGATGAGCGAGACCGCAGTCAACGGCGTCGAGCCGATCATCTTCCTTGATGACGTCCACGTCACCTTTAGGACCCGTACCGGCTCGATTCTGCACCCCAACCTGGTTCACGCCGTCCAGGGTGTAACGATTAGGCTCATGCCCGGTCAGACGATCGGCATCGTCGGCGAGTCCGGTTGCGGTAAGTCCACCACCGCCAACGTCATGTGCGGCCTGCAGGCCCCCACGAGCGGCAAGGTCTACTTTAAGGGCAAGGACGTAACCAAGCGTACCGCCGAGGACCGTCGCCACATGGGCCGTGTCATCTCGGTCGTGTTCCAGAATCCGGCTACGGCGCTCAATCCCCGCATGGTCGTTCGCGAGCAGCTGCTCGACCCCATGCGCGTCCACAACCTGGGTACCGAGGCCGAGCAGGAGAAGCGCGTCAAGGAGCTCCTGGAGCTCACCGGTCTGCCCAGCTCCGCCGCCGAGGTTCTTCCCGGCCAGCTTTCGGGCGGCCAGCGCCAGCGCGTCGCAATTGCCCGTGCCCTGTCGTTGAACCCCGATGCCATCATCGCCGACGAGCCCACCTCGGCTCTGGACGTTTCGGTCCGCGCGCAGATTCTGAACCTGCTGACCGACCTTAAGAAGGAGCTCGGCCTGGCCATGGTGTTCATCAGCCATGACATCCAGACGGTCCGCTATATCTCTGACGACATCATCGTTATGAATGGCGGCAAGATCGTCGAGCAGGGCGAGGCCAAGCAGGTCTTCCAGCACCCTCAGGACCCCTACACCAAGATGCTGCTCGGTGCTGCGCCGTCGCTGCTGCATCCCAAGCTCGGCGAGTAGCCTCGCTTTCCCTCCCGTGCGCCCGGTTCCCTT
>USCN01000026.1 GCA_900553165.1 uncultured Collinsella sp. | reverse complement strand
ACGAAATCAAGCCGGGCACGCCCGAGGCCGCCGCTAAGGCCGAGGAGCTAAGCCGTCCGCTCGAGGCGCTCGGCGGCGCATCGCTGGCCGACGCCCTGCTGGCCCCCACGCGCATCTACGTCAAGCCGATTCTGGAGCTGCTCCGCGGTGGCGCCAACGTTCATGCCATTGCCCATATCACCGGTGGCGGCATCACCGAGAACCTCAACCGCGCGCTTGCCGACGACGTCGACGCCGTGGTTACCCGCAACGGCGCCGAGATGGGCTGGGACGTTCCGCCTGTCATCACCTACGTGTCGCGCCAGGCCGAGCTCGCGCCCAACGAGGCATGCAAGACCTTTAACATGGGCGTTGGCCTGTGCCTGATCGTCGCCCCCGAGGACGAGGCTGCGGTTACCGAGGCCCTGGTCGCGCTGGGCGAGAAGCCGTTCCGCGTGGGCGAGTGCGTCGAGGGTTCCGATAAGGTCGTGTACTCCGATGAGCGCTAACGAGCAGATGGCTGCCGCCGAGGGCCTGGGCTGTGTGCCCTACACCCGTCCGACCGGCACCGATACGGCCGAGCCGCTCAAGATCGGCGTGCTTATCAGCGGTTCGGGTACCAACCTGCAGGCGTTGATCGACCTGATCGCCGCCGGCAAGCTCAACGCTTCGATTGAGCTTGTGGTGTCGAGCCGTCCTTCGGCTAAGGGTTTGCAGCGCGCTGAGCGCGCGGGCATCCAGACGCTCACGCTGTCCAAGGATGTCTACGCCGACCCTATTGCCGCCGACGAGATCATCGCGCACGAGCTGCTCGAACGCGGCTGCGAGTATGTGGTCATGGCCGGCTACATGCGCATGGTGCACACGCCGCTGCTGGCGGCGTTTCCCAACCGCGTGGTCAACTTGCATCCGGCGCTGCTGCCGAGCTTTACCGGCGCGCATGCGATCGACGATGCCTTTGCGCGCGGCGTCAAGGTAACTGGCGTGACCGTGCATTTCGCCAACGAGATCTACGACAACGGCCCCATCATCGCCCAGCGCGCGCTGGCTGTCGAGGAGGGCTGGGACGTCGACACGCTCGAGGAGCATATCCACGCGATTGAGCACGTGCTGTATCCCGAGGTAGTTCAGATGCTCGCCGACGGCCGCGTCCACGTGCTGGAGAGCGGCAAGGTGGCAATTGACGCGCCTCGCGGCTAGCGGCGCACAGTACAATTTAGCTGAGTGGTCAGGGTGGTCATTGGCGCCAAGGCGTGCGTGGCCACCTTTTGTTTTGGGTAGTCATCGGGGACGTTCTTGAATGACTGGTCGTTTAAGAACGTCGCAGGTGACTAGGTGAGAGAGGTGAGCGCATGGCGGATAACGAAGCGCTGTTTACGCCCGAGCTGGTGTTTTTTGATTGGGAGTGCGCGACGCCGGATGAGGTGTTTGCTCGGCTCGAGGACGAGCTTGCACCTCGCGGTTACATTGCGCCCGGTTGGCTCGATGCCGTCCGCACGCGCGAGGATGCCTATCCCACGGGTCTTGCCATGCCGGCGGCCAACATCGCCATCCCGCACACCGATCCCGGATTTGTGGCTAAGCCCTATATCGCGGTGGTAAAGCCCGCGGCGCCCGTGGTGTTCAGTGCAATGGCGGGCATGGGTGCCCCCGTGCCGGCGCAGATCATCATCAATCTGGGCATCGCCGAGCCGAGCGGCCAGGTCGAGGCCCTGCAATCGCTTATGAATATCTTTATGGATGCCGCCGCCGATGTGCTCGGCCAGACCACATGCCAGGGCATGGTCGACGCCATCCGTCGCCACTTTTAGGGCCGGCACTTGGGGACTGTCCCCAACTGCCGGCAGAAAAGGAATGTCCCTAACTGCCGACAGCCAGAAGAGCCCCCTTTGCACCAAAATGGTGCAGATTGACCTGTCCCCCATGCACCAGGTGTGTCGCGGGGTCCGCGTTGTGACACAATGGCGTTTGTTCGATTCGTGATGCGAAAGGCCAACTATGGCAAACAAGAAAAAGAACTCCGAGGCCGCGCCGACGCCCGAGCAGCAGGCTCGCGCTGCCTCCAGCTCTCGTAAGAAGCAGCGCAAGACGTACGTGTCTAAGACCGTCAAGATCGTCCTGGTGGTTATCGGCGTGCTGGCAATGCTGCTTTCCGTCTCGGCCATGGCATGCTCCGGTCTCATGTCGCAGGCAGAGGATACCTCGAGCTACAAGCTTACCGGCGGTGTCGCCGCCACCATCAACGGCACCAACCTCACCGAGGACACCGTGACCAAGCAGATCATGAGCATGCGCACGTCCTACGGTTACACCAAGGACAAGGACTGGGCGCAGTATCTGGTCGACAACGACCTGACGCCCAAAAAGTACCGCAAGCAGCTCATCGATTCCTACACGCAGCAGATTCTGCTCCAGCAGGCGCAGAAGGAAAACGGCGTGACGGTGTCGGACGAGGAGGTCGAGAAGGCATGGAAGGACGCGTGCAAGAGCGCGGGCGGTGCCAAGGCCTTTAAGAAGACCCTTAAGACCTACGGCTATACCGAGGACACCTACAAGGACTCGCTCAAGGAGAACCTGGCACAGCAAAAGCTTAAGGACGCCGTGGCGCCCACCAGTAAGCCCAAGGACAGTGAGATCGTCGATTACATCAACGAGAACCTGTCTAACTACAACGATGCCCGCCGCTCGTCGAACATCCTGATCAAGGTTGATTCCGACGCATCTGACGAGGACAAGGCCGCCGCCAAGGCCAAGGCGCAGGAGTGCCTGGACAAAATCAACTCCGGCGAACTGAGCTTTGAGGACGCCGTGAAGCAGTATTCCGATGACACCGGCTCCAAGGAGAAGAAGGGCGATGTGGGCTGGGACAAGCTCACCACCTTCGTCGACAGCTACCAGGCGGCGCTCGAGGGACTAAACAAGGGCGATGTGAGCGACGTCGTCGAGTCGACCTATGGTTATCACATCATCAAGTGCACCGATTACTTCCATGTCGATAGCCAGGTCGATGACATTAAGCAGGTGCCCAAGGACATCAAGAAGTACATCTCCAACGTGGTGAAGACGCAGGCGGCCAGCACTGCATACAGCGAGTGGCTGGAGCAGTACAAGAAGGACGCCGACATTACCGTCAACCCCATGCCCAAGGACGTACCCTATAACGTGAGTCTAAAGGGCGTCACCAAGAGTTCGACCGACGATTCGTCGACGACTAAGTAATCATGGGGCGGCGCTCGTGCGAGTGCCGACCGCACTATTGAGGAGGATTTGCAGATGACCAACGAAGAACTGCAGAAGGAAATGATTGCGGCCATGAAGGCCAAGGACAAGGTTCGCCTGTCTATCATTCGCCAGGTCAAGGCCGAGGTGAAGAATATCGAGGTTAACGAGCGCCGCGACGTGACCGAGGAAGACGTCAACAGCATGATCAAGCGTCTGATTAAGCAGACGAGCGAGACGCTGGAGATGTCCATTAAGGCCGGTACCGACCAGGAGCGTACCGACAACCTGACCGAGCAGGTCAAGATCCTGGAGAGCCTGCTGCCCGCGCAGGTTTCGGGCGAGGAGCTCGAGGCTCTGATCGAGCAGGTCATCGCTGAGCTGGGCGCCACGTCCAAGAAGCAGATGGGCCAGGTCATGGGAGCACTCGGCAAGGCCACCGGTGGCAATTTCGATAAGCCTGCCGCGGCAAAGATCGTCGGCGCCAAACTTGCGTAATTTGTTACGCGGTTTTACCAAACCGCGTAACGGCTCGACGCTGCAAACCCGTACACGCGGCAATCTGACGTTCAATTTCAAGGGCGCGACCATAAGGTCTGTGCCCTTTCATTTCACGTCACCTTGCTCGCGTGTACGGGTTTTCGCTGACTTATGCTCAACAAGGGCGGTTGTATTATTTTGGCGCTCATTGGGGACAGACTTAAATGAGTGCCCAATGAGCGGGTACTCATTTAAGCCTGTCCCCAATGAGTGGGTGGAAGGTTGCGGGTTCTTTACGGGAATGTAGTGTGGGCTGCGGAAACGTGGTTCTTTCCGTACAATAGTTCAACTCGTGTAAACGCAGGGAAGGGACATTCATGGCAGACATGATCGAGATCAAGCATCTCAACAAGTACTTTGGCGACCTGCATGTGCTCAAAGATATCAATCTCACCGTCAAGCGCGGCGAGAAGCTCGTAATGATCGGGCCTTCCGGTTCGGGTAAGTCGACGCTCATCCGTTGCGTCGATTATCTGGAGGAGCCCACATCGGGCGAGGTCGTCATCGACGGTACGCCGCTCACCAAAAAGAATCACCTGGAGATGGCTCGCAAGTATAGTTCCATGGTGTTCCAGCAGTTCAACCTGTATCCCAACATGACGGTGCTGGGCAACCTGACGCTCGCGCCCATCAAGCTGCAAAAGAAGAGCAAGGAGGAGGCGACCGAGATCGCCATCGCCGCGCTCAAGCGCGTCGGCATGGCGCATAAGGCCGGCGAGTATCCGCAGAATCTCTCGGGCGGTCAGCAGCAGCGCATCGCCATCGCCCGTGCCCTGTGCACCAAGCAGCCCATCATCCTGTTTGACGAGCCGACCTCGGCGCTCGACCCCGAGATGGTCCAGGAGGTTCTGGACGTTATGATTGAGCTCGCGCAGGAGGACATCACCATGATCTGCGTGACGCACGAGATGGGCTTTGCGCGCCAGGTGGCCGACCGCGTCATCTTTATGGAGGACGGCCGCATCCTGGAGGAGGGCACGCCCGAGCACTTCTTCGATAACCCCGAGAACCCGCGCTGCCGTGAGTTCCTGTCCAAGATTCTGCACTAGGCGCGGTGATGGACATGACGGATATGACGAGGGCGGCCGTGTCGCGCCGTCACTTTTTGCAGCTGGCTGGCGCCAGCATGCTTGCGCTGACGGGGACCGCGCTTACCGGTTGCGGCAACTCCACCAGCGGCGAGGGCTCCGACAAGGGCTCTAAGCTTGTGGCCATCAAGTCGCGTGGCCATCTGAATGCCGGCGTTAAGAAGGACGTTCCCGGCTATGGCTATTACGACACCGCCAAGGGTCGCTTTGAGGGCATGGAAGTCGATTTGTGCTACCAGATCGCCGCTGCCGTCTTTGGCGTGAGCTATAAGGAGGCCCGCGCCCAGGAGCTTGTCGAGTTTACCGACGTAACGCCCAAGACACGCGGTCCGCTGATCGATAACGGCCAACTCGACGTGGTCGCTGCGACCTACACCATCACCGACGAGCGCAAGAAGAGCTGGGATTTCTCGACGCCGTACCGCACCGACTACGTGGGACTCATGGTCAAGAAGCGTTCGGGCTTTACCTCGATTGAGGACCTGGACGGCAAGATCATCGGCGTGAGCCAGGGTGCTACCACGCAGGGTCTGATCGAGCAGATGATCAAGGACAACGGCTTTAGCTGCAAGCCCGAGTTTAGGGCCTTTAGCGGCTACCCCATCATCAAGAGTTCGCTCGACGCCGGCAATATCGACGTTTTTGCCATGGACCGCTCCACGCTGGCCGGTTACATGAACGAGACCGTTGAGCTGTTGCAGCCCGAGGTCAAGTTTGGCGAGCAAGGCTACGGCGTGGCGACCAAGAAGGGCTGCGACCTTTCGGCCGTGGTCGATCAGGTGATTTGCGATCGCCTGGCCGATGGCTGGCTCGACCAAGAGGTCAAGACCTGGGGTCTTGTATAGGCGCATCGTCCAAGGAAGGAATCAAATGCTCGAAGGATTATTTGACGCCGACCGTTGGTCGACGACATTTCAAAACATGGGGCCCTTCTGGGAGGGCTTTGGCGTGACGCTGCAAGTGGTCGTTGCCGGTCTGCTGCTGTCGCTGGTGCTGGGCACGCTGCTGGGCGTGTTCTCTACCACTCGCTCGCGCGTGCTGCGCGCCATAAGCCGCGTGTACGTGGAGTTTTACCAGAACACCCCGTTGCCCGTGCAGGTGCTCTTTATGTACATGGCCGGTCCGCAGTTTTTGCAGGCCATAACCGGTGCCGACCAGCCGGTGCGCATCGCGCCGTTCGTGCTGGGCTTCTTGGGTGTGGGCCTGTATCACGCGGCCTACATTTCGGAGGTCATCCGCACTGGTATCGAGGCGGTTCCGCGCGGTCAGATGGAGGCGGCCCAGAGCCAGGGCTTTACCCGTGCGCAGGCGTACTGGTACATCGTGCTGCCCCAGACGTTCAAGATCATTCTGCCGCCGCTGTGTAACCAGGCGCTCAACCTGGTCAAGAACACGTCGGTGCTGGCGCTCGTGGCCGGCGGCGACCTTATGTACCGTTCCGACAACTTTGTGAGTCTGTACGGTTACCTGCAGGGATACATCGTCTGCTGCCTTATGTACTTCATCATCTGCTTTCCGCTCGCCATGCTGGTGCAGTGGCTCGAGCGCCGCTCCAAGGAGCGCCCGCGCGGCGTGAGCCTGGCCGAGCTGGGGCTCGACAACGTAGAGGAGGCCTAGCGCATGGAAATCTTCAACGCGACCAACCTGCTCTACATTTGGGGCGGCTTTGTTAAGACGATCGAGATCTCGGCGCTGTCGATCTTTTTCTCGCTCATCTTTGGCACGGTGCTGGCGCTTGTTAAGAGCTATGCGCCCCGCCCGTTCCGTATTTTGGTGAGCGCCTATATCGAGCTGTTCCGTTGCACGCCGAACCTGCTGTGGATCCTGTTTATCTACTTTACGGTGCAGGGTTTGGACATTGTGATTTCGACCATCGCCTTTACGCTGTTTACCAGCGCTGTTATGGCCGAGATTGTGCGCGGCGGCCTCAACTCGATTCCGCGCGGCCAGTTTGAGGCAGCGCAGAGCCAGGGCTTCGGCTTCTTTGCCACCATGCGCTACATCATTCTGCCGCAGACGTTTAAGACGATTATTCCGGCGCTGTTTAGCCAGTGCACGACCGTCATTAAGGACAGCTCGTATCTTTCGGGCATTAACGTGGCCGAGCTCATGTACACGGCAAACGTCGTGATGGCCCACGCGATCGACCTGTCGCAGGTGCTTATGCTCTACGGCCTGGTGTTTGCGATGTACTTTGTGCTCAACTTTGGTATCTCGCTGCTGGTCCGAGCGTATCAGAGGCGAATGGTGGCAGCGTAGAATGTGGCAAAGGGACAGCCCCTTTGTCACATAGAGAAAGGAATCGCGATGAGCGATCTGGTGAATAAGAAGAGTCCTGTGGTCATTACCATCGCGCGCGACTTTGGCGCCGAGGGCCACGAGATTGGTCGTATCCTCGTCGATGAGCTGGGGATTCCGCTGTACGATAACGAGCTGCTGGTGCGTGCTTCGCTGCGCGCGGGCGAGTCGCTCGACAAGATGGCCGCCTACGACGAGCGTCTGGCCGTGGAGAACATGGCGTTTCTGCCCGACCGCTACGATGCGCGTTCGTACTCGGACAAGTTGTTCCAAAAGATGAGCCAGGTGATTTTGGATCTGGGTGAGACCGAGAGCTGCATTATCGAAGGCCGCCTGTCCGATTATCTGCTGCGCAACAACCCCAACCACATTGCCGTGCTGGTGACCGCACCCTTTGAGGACCGCGTCGAGATCGTGCGCAAGAAGCGTGGCCTTAACAAAAAGAAGGGTGCCAAGCTGGTCAAACAGCAGCAGAAGGCGCGCGAGGCGTTCTATAAGCGCTACAGTGCCGGAAAGTGGAAGATGACGAGCGGTAAAGACATCGTCGTCAACCGCGCCAAGCTGGGCCGCGAGGGCTGCAAAGACGTTATCGCCGCTGCCTACCGCTACAAAGTGGCCCAGCTCGAAGGCTAACCGATCAAAACCACCACAAGGGGGACAGGCACCTTTGTGGTGGTTTTTGTTTTAGGCCGAGGGGAAGGCCTTGGCGGCAGTGCCTATCCTCGGCTTTTGCAAAATCTCGATTTGTAACACCAGGCCAGCGAAAAAGGCTCTAACTGTTACAGATTTAGATGAACCGTTCGGCCGTCAGCTCAACGTCTTGATCTGTAACACGTAGCGAGGAATTTGCCCTCTAACTGTTACAGATTGAGACAAAGCGGGGGCGGCTGGAGCAATATCTCAATCTGTAACAACTACAAGGCTCAACGGGCTCCAGCTGTTACAGATTGAGACAAACGCCGGAATTGGTTTGCCGACCAGGCCCCCAACCACCACAAAAGTGCCTGTCCCCATCGTGGTAGTTGGGGCGGCCGGCATAGAAAAAGTCCCCGCCGGGCGTGTGCTCGACGGGGACTTTGCCGTTTGATGGCTAGCGCTGCAGGTGATTACTCACCCAGCAGGCTCTTGGTGATGGAAGCGGCGGCCTTCTTGCCGGCGCCCATCGCCAGAATGACCGTAGCGGCACCGGTGACGATGTCGCCGCCGGCCCAGATGCGGGGATCGGTGGTCTGGCCGGTCTCCTCGTCGGCGACGATGTAGCCCCACTTGTTGAGCTCCATCTTGCCGCCGATCTTCTTTGCGAAGGGGTTGGCGTTGGTGCCGATAGCCGAGATCGCGACGTCGCAGGGGATCTCCTCGATGGCGCCCTCGATGGGCACCGGGCGACGACGGCCGGACTCGTCGGGCTCGCCGAGCTCCATCTTCTGGACCTTGACGGCGCACACGGAGCCGTCCTCGCCGGCGACAAACTCGAGCGGGGAGACGAGCGGCAGAACCTCGACGCCCTCGGCCTTAGCATGATGCAGCTCGGCGCGACGGCAAGGCATCTCGTCCTCGGTACGACGATAGGCGATGATGGCGTGCTCGGCGCCCAGGCGCTTGGCGGTACGGACGGCGTCCATAGCCACGTTGCCGCCACCAAAGACGACGACGTTCTTGCCGTGCTTGGTGGGGGTGTCGTACTCGGGGAACTTGTTGGCCTTCATCAGGTTCACGCGGGTGAGGTACTCGTTAGCGAAGAAGACGTTGGGCAGGTTCTCGCCGGGGACGTTGAGGAACTTGGGCAGGCCAGCGCCGGTCGCCACGTAGATGGCGTCGAAGCCCTGCTCGAACAGCTCCTCGGCCGTGGCCATGTTGCCTACGACGGAGTTGTACTCAAACTTGACGCCCATGTCCTCCAGGCCGTCAATCTCGCGCTTGACGACTGCCTTGGGCAGACGGAACTCGGGGATGCCGTAGACCAGCACGCCGCCGCCGGTGAAGAATGCCTCGAAGACGGTGACGTCAAAGCCGTTACGGGCGAGCTCGCCGGCGCAGGTGATGCCGGACGGGCCGGAGCCGACGACGGCGACCTTCTTGCCGTTCTTGGGGGCCATCTTGGGCGTGGAGGCGAGCTCGGGGCGATCACCCAGGAAGCGCTCGAGCTGGCCGATGGCCACGGGCTCGGACTTCTTACCACGGATGCACTTGCCCTCGCACTGGTTCTCCTGCGGGCAGACGCGGCCGCAGATGGCGGGAAGCATGGAGTCCTCGCGGATGGTATCGAGAGCGCCGCCGAAGTCCTTCGCGCGGATCTGCTCGATAAAGCGGGGGATGTTGATGTTGACGGGGCAGCCCTCAACACAGAACGGCTTCTTGCAGTTGAGGCAGCGCTCGGCCTCGGCCAGCGCCATCTCCTCGGTGAAGCCCTTGTCGACGGGGCGGAAGTCGCAGGCGCGCTCGGCAGCCGGCTCCTCGTTATCGGGGGTGCGGGGCGACTTCATATCGGCAACGAAACGACCGTTAACTAGTGGCATGCGCAGCTCTTTTCCTCATAGGCCTTGAGGGACTCGCCCTCTTCGGAACGGTAAGCGGCCTGGCGGGCACGAAGGTCATCCCAGTCGACCAGGGTGGCATCGAAGTCGGGGCCGTCGACGCAAGCGAACTTGGTCACGCCGCCCACCTCGACGCGGCAGCAGCCGCACATGCCGGTGCCGTCAACCATGATGGGGTTGAGCGACGCGGTGATGGGGGTGTCGTACTTCTGGGCGGTGAGGGTCGAGAACTTCATCATCGGAACGGGGCCGACGCAGAAGACCTGGCTCACGGCCTTGTCCTGCAGCAGGCGCTCCAGCGGAGCGGTGACAACGCCCTGCTCGCCGTAGGAACCGTCGTCAGTGGTGATGTGGATGTGGTCCTCGTCGAGGAGCTCGCGGAACTGGTCCTCCATGAGCAGGAGGTCCTTGGTGCGGGCGCCCATGATGGCGTGCACCTCGTGACCGGTCTCGACCAGGTGCTTGGCGACCGGGAAGGCAATTGCCAGGCCGACGCCGCCGCCAATGACAGCGCAGGGGCCCTCGGCCATCTCGGTGGGAACGCCCAGCGGGCCCACGACGTCGCGCAGCGACTCGCCGGCCTCGTAGGTGGACAGCATCTCGGTGGTCTTGCCGATCACCATGAAGATGAACTCGACCCAGCCCTCGTCACCGTTCCAGCCGGCCAGGGTAAACGGGACGCGCTCGCCCGTCTCGTTGGCGCGAACCATGAGGAACTGTCCAGCGTGCGCATGCTTGGCGATTGCAGGCGCCTCGATGCGGAACTTGAACACCTTCTCCGAGAACTGCGTCTTCTCCAGGATCTTATACATAGAACCCCTCTCTTGTTAGGGCTGCCGAACCGTGCCTCCACGGAAATGGACGGTAGCCCGAATAAAACCGTACGCGCACAGGCGTTGTGCAGACATACGGTGCAAATTATACCCTCATGGACATGTCGCTTACGTGTGTCTTTGGCAGGCGGGAAAAGTGACCTGCCAAAAAGGGACAGGTTTATTTTGGCAGGTTTTATCAGGCAAAACGGCAAAGGGGGCCGGCCTCGCGCATCGGTGAGGCCGGCCCCCTTTGGAGCGTTGCGTATGTATGGCGGCACAGGGTTTATTGCGACGCGGCTGCCGCGGCGTTTCCGCATATAAAACCTGCCAAAATAAACATCCCTAAATGGTAGGTTTTAGTGTTTGCCGTTGGCGGAAGCGGCGCCGTTTACGTGATCGCGGGCGTAGATTACGCCGTGGACGATGGCCAAACCGGCGGCATCTGCGGCGCGGGCGCAGGTGTCCTGGAAGTCTTCGGCCTCGCGGGCGCGCAGCTGCTTGAGCACGTAGTCGGCCACGGCCATCTTGCCGGGAGGGTTGCCGATGCCGGTGCGGATGCGACTAAAGTCGCGGCTGCCCATCTTGTCGATGATGGAGCGCAGGCCGTTGTGGCCGGCGTGGCCACCGCCTACCTTGACGCGTACGTCGCCGGCGGGAATGTCGAGCTCATCATGGATCACGAGCAGCTCCTCGGCCTTGATCTTGTACTCGCGGCAGAGCTTGGAGATGGGGCCACCCGAGGTATTCATATACGACTGCGGCTTGACCAGCACAATCTGGCGCTTCCCGCCCTCTTCCTCGGGATCGTTGATGTTGATGAGCGCGACCTCGGCGCCTGCCTGGTTTTTCCAGTACGTGACACCGGCCTGACGGGCCAACTCGTCGATTGCTTTGAAGCCAGCGTTGTGGCGGGTCTCGGCATATTCCTCGCCAGGGTTGCCAAGTCCGGCAACCATGCGAATCTTAAGCGGCTGTGCAGCTGCCATATTTGTCCTCCGTTACGTAAATAGTTCAATCAACGACAAAGGCTACCACGCCCGCCGAAGGCGAGGAAAGGTTGCAGCAAAGTCATTTCAGAAAACAGCTGCCCCGAGACAGCAGGAAGCCCC
>USCN01000025.1 GCA_900553165.1 uncultured Collinsella sp. | reverse complement strand
TGGAAAGGCCGCCGCCCGAGGGGACGGAGCAGGTGAAGGCGAAATCGAAGCCGTGAGGCTCAACGCCAAGGGCTGCAATCTCGTGGGCCATACCGCGCACGAGGCTTGCGGACGTGCCCTTCTCGGACTCTTGAATATCCAACGTGTCGAGCGTGATCGAAAACGTAGGATAGCCCTCGTCGGCGACGCGAATCTTGTTGGAGTCGGTTGCCACGGCGATGCCGTCAACGGCGACATCGAGCGAGCCGGCGATAACGTGGCCACCCTCGTGGTCGGTGTGGTTGCCACTGATCTCGGAACGGCCGGGCGCGTGCACGTAGAGCACCTGGCGGTCGCCGATGGGGCCAAACTCCTCCTCAAACAGCTTGGTGAGTGTGGCGAATGTCTTTTCATCGGGGGTGGTCATGGGAGTCCTTTCCTTGGCGCGCACGGGTGAGTTTTGCGTCGTTATGAGTACGTTAACAAATTGAAGCGGCATGAACCAAGTGTTCACGATACCGCACGTTACGGGCTATGTTAACGTACTCATAACACATCGCTTGTCACTTTTTGAGAATCTGGTAATCGGTAGAAATACAGCCGTGAACGGTACTGCCGTATGGACTTATAAAGCAGAAGAGATGCAGACAGAAAAAGTAGAGTACGTTAACATGCGTCCGACGATAGCGGGCCTCGGCGCGGGATGTATTTCTGCCCGGGCCGGCATTCACGCTATTCAAATCTCGCAAGGGTGAAGGTGATCCTGTGGCAAGGCGCCCGTCCAACGATACCAGTTCGCGTCCGGTCTCCATGGCCGACGTCGCCCGCGCTGCTGGCGTTTCGCAGCAGACGGTTTCGCGCGTTGCCAACGGATTGCCCAACGTGAACGAACAGACGCGTCAGCGCGTGCAGGCAGCCATGCAGGAGCTCGGTTTCCGTCCGAGCTATGCCGGTCGCTCGCTGCGCGACGGCCGCTACCATTCGGTCGGGCTGTGCGTTAACGACGTCACCAAGTTCGGTAACCTTACGATGATCGACGGCATTGCCAGTGCAGCCCGCGACCGCGGTTGTGCTATCACGCTGGTCGAGATGTCCAAGACTGAGGAGTTTTCGCTTGCCGAGGCAACGCGTCGTATGGCAGCGCTGCCCGTGGACGGCATCATTATCGGCATGAGTCGTATGGCGCCCGATTTTGAGGCGTTTGATCCGCTGCCGGGCATTGGCACGGTTATCGTCACCATGTATGCGCACCCGCGGGTGACCACGGTCGACTCCGACCACTATGGCTGTTCTCTACTGCTTATGGATCATCTGTTTGAGCTGGGCCACGAGCAAATTCGCTTTATCGGCGGTCCGTCCTTCTCGGTCGACGAGCAGTTCCGTCGGGCCGGTTGGAGAGATTCTCTCGAGCGCAGGCATATCAAAATGGCTGAACCGCTCGAGGGTGACTGGTCTGCCAACAGCGGTTACGAAGCCGGCAGATATCTGGCTGAGCACGACCGCACCATGACGGCGATTTACGCGGCAAATGACCAGATGGCAAACGGTGCGATCGCTGCGTTGCGCGACAGCGGATTGCGTGTGCCCGAGGACGTGAGCGTGGTGGGCGTCGATGACTCGCTCGACGACTTTGTCGCGCATAACGAGCTCACGACCGTGCGATTCGATCTACATCAGCGCGGACGCGAGGTATTCGAGCATGCGGTTCCCAAAGCGGGGGCAACGGGCAAGACTGTTGCCATTCGTATTCCGGGCAAGCTCATCGTTCGGCACACCACGGCAGAGCCTCGCGTATAGTTTTTGCAGGTCAAAAGCGGTATATTCCGCATCAATAACAATCGGTAAGGATGCTGGCAGATAGCCGTGGCTACGAGGGCGAGTGCTATGATAGACGGGTTCTTTTGTCTATCTAGGAGGCTTTGCCTGATGGAGATCACCAAGGATATCCGCTACATTGGCGTCAACGATCACGACATTGACCTGTTCGAGGGCCAGTACGATGTGTCCGAGAATGGTATGGCATACAACAGCTACGTTATCTTGGGCGAAAAGATCGCTGTCGCCGATTCAGTCGACGGCGGTTTTGTTGACGAGTGGCTCGGCAACCTCGAGGCCGTGCTCGATGGCCGCACGCCCGACTACCTGATCGTCCATCACATGGAGCCCGATCACTCCGCCGGCATCGCCGCCTTTATGGAGCGCTATCCCCAGGCGCAGATTGTTGCCAGCATGGGCGCCTTCCGTATGATGGTCAACTACTTTGGCACCGACTTCCCCGAGCGCAAGATGGTCGTCAAAGATGGCGACGTGCTCGACCTGGGCGGCCACAGCCTAACCTTTGTCGGTGCCCCCAATGTTCACTGGCCCGAGGTGCTCTTCTCCTACGAGTCCACCGACAAGGTGCTCTTTAGTGCCGACGGTTTTGGCAAGTTTGGCGCCAACGACATCGAGGATCCCGAGGGCTGGGCTTGCGAAGCGCGCCGTTACTACTTTGGCATCGTCGGTAAGTTCGGCAAGTTCGTGCAGGCCGTCCTCAAGAAGGCCGCCGACCTGGACATCCAGATTATCTGCCCGCTCCACGGCCCCGTGCTGACTGAGAACCTGGGCTACTACCTCGACACCTATAACACCTGGTCGAGCTATCAACCCGAGGACGAGGGTATCACGATTGCCTACGCGAGCGTGTACGGGCATCTGAAGGCTGCCGTCGAGGAGCTCGCATCTGCGCTTGAGGCTCGCGGCCAGAAGGTCTCCGTCTTTGACCTGGCTCGTGACGACATGGCCGAGGCCGTTGAGGATGCGTTCCGCTACGACCGTCTGGTGCTCGCTTCCATCACCTATCAGGGCGAGATCTTCCCGTGCATGAGCACCTTCATCCATACGCTCGCCGAGCACGCCTACCAGAACCGTACGGTGGCGCTCGTCGAGGCCGGCTCTTGGGCACCCGCGGCTGCCAAGGTTATGACCAAGGAGCTCGAGGGCATGAAGGACATCACCCTGACGCAGAACAAGGTGACTGTGCTGGGCTCGCTCAACGAAGCCTCGCGCGCCCAGATCGAGGCCCTCGCCGACGAGCTGTCCAAGTAGCGACACGCTCACTTTTGACGCTCAGCCATCACAACCACCACAAAGGGGACAGGCACCTTTGTGGTGGTTTTTGTTTAAGCGCCGGCGATGATGAGGGCTGGACGTGCGCTGTCGGTGGCCTCGGCGATTGAGGTGGCGACGGCATGATCGGGGTCACGGTCCATCACGATGGTGTCGACATCAGTCAGTTCGGCAAAGCGGTACATGCCGCGTCCGTTAACCTTGCTAGCGTCCATGAGGGCGACGCTTTGATGGGCTCCGGCGATCATAGCTGTTTTGGTCTCGGCCATCTGGGGAAAGTCGGTCGTAAAGCCGCAGCCGGGAACAAAAGCGCCAGGGCACATGACGGCAAGATCGGCGTGGACCATTTGGAGAGCCTGCATGGTAAGTGGGCCGTACAGATAGCGATGACCTTTGCGCAGTGCCCCGCCCAGCATGACGACATCGACCGAGGGCATGCTCTCGTCGATATAATCGGCGATGGTAATGTCGGCCGTGATAACGGTGATACCATCGCGCTGATCGAGGAGCCGGACGAACTCGAGCGCCGTGGTGCCCGAATCGACGAGCAGCGTGTCGCCGTCATTGACAAGCTCGATGGCGCTTTGCGCGATGGCCTGCTTGGCTGCGACGTTGACATTGATACGGCGATCCTGCGTGGAGACGGTCAGGCGTTTATGGAGCGACACGGCGCCACCATGCGTGCGGCGCAACTTGCCTGCTTCGGCGAGCGCGTCCAGGTCGGCGCGGGCGGTGACGGAGGACACGCCAAAGGTCTGGGCGATTTCTGCTACCTGTACCGAGGCATTATGCTCGAGCATTTCCATGATGGCGGTACGGCGTTCGTCGGCAAAAGCACGGTTGGTAGCTTGGGCCATGTCTGCTCCATTCTCAGCTAAATTTGCAGGAATTGTGTTGACTCTATTTTCGTTCATTTTCTTTTTGAGTAAGAAAACACCTTTCGATTACTTATCTTTTCTATAAAAGAAAGATGGTTCGCTTGAAAACTTCAATGTCGTATAGAGGAATCCGGTGCGAATCTCTTCCGTTTGCTTTTCAAAAACGAGCGTCTTGACCTGTGTGCCGGTGATATCTCATACGTGCGACACCGTCGATTTTCATACAATGGTCGCAGCAAAACGCAAGGTAAAACGCCTTGTGAACAACTACGCCCGATGTCCAGATGCGGGCGAGGGAGAGGAGCAAACGCTCATGGCACTTGTTACCACCGAAAAGATGCTCAAGGACGCTCAGGCCGGCCACTACGCCGTCGGCGCGTTCAACGTCGAGAACCTCGAGTTTGTTATGGCCGTTCTGGCCGCTGCCGAGGAGACCAAGTCCCCCGTCATCATGCAGACCACCCCGGGCACCATCAAGACCGCTGGTCTGGACTACTTCTACGGCATGGTCAAGGCTGCCGCCGAGCGCGCTTCCGTGCCCGTCGCTCTGCACCTCGATCACGGCGATGGCTATGACCGCTGCATGCAGGCTTTCCGCACTGGCTACACCTCTGTCATGATCGACGGCTCGCACGAGTCTTTCGAGGACAATATCGCTCTGACCAAGTCCGTCGCCGACGCTGGCCGCGCCATGGGCGTGCCCGTCGAGGCCGAGCTCGGTAAGGTTGGCGGCAAGGAGGACGACGGTCCCGCGGTTGAGGGCGAGAGCCCCTACACCGATCCGGCCGAGGCCAAGGAGTTCGTCGAGCGCACCGGCTGCACCTCCCTCGCAATTGGCGTTGGCACCAGCCACGGTGTGTACACGAGCGATCCGCACATCGAGCAGTCCGTGGTCAAGGCTATCCGCGATGCCGTCGACGTGCCGCTGGTTCTGCACGGCACCTCCGGTGTGCCCGATGAGCAGGTTGCCGAGGCTGTGAAGAACGGCATCTGCAAGGTTAACTACGCCACCGAGCTGCGTCAGGCCTACACCAAGGGCTTCATGGCCTACATGGCCGAGAACCCCGCCTGCTTCGATCCCAAGAAGCCGGCCAAGGAGGGCATGCGTGAGATCACCGAGCTGGTTAAGATTCGCATGACCAACCTCAACTCTGTGGGCAAAGCAGAGTAACAGCAAGGGTACTCTGACTCGCTATATATCCCGGGGAGGGACGAGGGCTTAGTTCCCCAATCGTCCTCGGGCATGCAAAAAGCCTCGCGCGGCGAGGCTTTTTGCCCCCTGCGGAAAGATTGGGGAACTAAGCCCTGGCCCCTCCCAGGTTGACCTACTCGAGGTCGTCGCCCTTGTGGCGTTAGGGCGGAAAAATAATAAGAAGCCTTCGCGCTGCGGAATGATTTTGGAAACTAAGTACGGGACCCGCCCAAACCGTCCTGCTCAATCGCCCTTGTGGCGTTGGGGCTGAAAGGGTGGGACGCGTGGGTTATTTGGTTGTTAGGGTTAACAGGTCGTTGGGGGTTTCGAGGTTGTAGGTGGCATTTGGGATGTCTTGGTGTGATCCCAATGCCGCTCTGGCAAAACTGACCCCTGCCGAAGTTGCGCATTGTTCGTCGTAGACGGTGTCGCCAACGTAGACGACGTTGCCAGGATTCGCGCCCGTACGCCGGAGATATTCGAGCATGGGAGCGGGTGCGGGTTTATGTTCGGTTGTGTCTTCGACAAGGATGATGTGCTCAAAATACTTATCGAAGCCAAGGGGTGCAATTTCTTCTGCGTATTCGTCGCGCGCACGTGAGGAGACGATGCCAAGTTTGCAGCCGTTGTCGGCGAGTGTTGCGATGACTTCAAGCAAACCTGGAAACACGCTGATGGTGCTTTTAAAGCTGGCGGCAACTTGGCACCAGCGATCCAACGTTGCCTGCGAGTAGATCCCAAGTTTCTCAAGGGCATCCTTGCCGGGTATGCCGAGGACAAAATCAAGCTCGTGTCGGGGGAGCGTTTTGCTGGTCTCTTCTTGGACAATCTGGACAAGCGATGACAGAACGCTTTCTTCTGTATCTGCCAATGTCCCATCAACGTCAAATACGATATGGTCAAAGTGCTTCATATGATTGCTCCTCTCTGTTGTTTGCCTGCAAGTTTGATGCAGTGACAGAAGAAGGGCTAGCGGGATTTCTGCCTGGTGCTATCGAGATTCTGCCTCGCTGCTCGATAGCTCGAAGGAGTGCATCCCATTTGTTCTTTAAATACCTGGCCAAGATGGCTTGCTGTCGCAAAGCCGCATTGGCGCGCGACTGTCTGGACCGTTCGCGTGGTGTGTGCCAAAAGTTCGCAAGCACGGTTTACGCGGTATGCACGCAGATATGTCGCCGGGGTCGTTCCTGCGCAAGCTTCGATAATGCGGTAACACTCTCTTTCGCTTACGCCGGCTGCAGATGCCATCTGGGGCACATCTATAGCGGCTGCATAGTTTGCGCGGATATAGTCCAGGATTGCCTTGAACTGTACGTCGCGGTTGGTCATCCAAGAGGCGTTGTCGGAGGAAAAGAGCGGTTCGGCCTTGGCGTTAATCTGAATCCAGAGCTCTGACAAACTATTTCGAAGCGCCATCTCGTTCTGCGGCCGTTGAAGGTCGTGGCTAAAGGAGCTCTTCAGCAAATCAATAAAGGGCATATCGTCGGGATTGGTGGGCGACCATTTGAGCACATCGACGCCTCGACATTGAAGCAATGGGTTGATGCAGCGCTTTTGGAGACGTCCCGCGGGATCGCCGAGCATCGACGGCTGAAAGATATGCAGCATTTGAATGGCTGGCGCCGAATTGGGTGATTGCAGCGTGCTGTGCAAAACGCCGCCGTTGATAAAGCCGGCGGACCCTTCCTCAAAGCGTACGTGCTCATGAGCCGCGCGCGTTCGATA
This sequence comes from uncultured Collinsella sp., assembly GCA_900553165.1. Taxonomy (GTDB): domain Bacteria; phylum Actinomycetota; class Coriobacteriia; order Coriobacteriales; family Coriobacteriaceae; genus Collinsella. Next base: position 4,810 of record USCN01000025.1, on the reverse strand, counting down.
GTCAATCGCTCCCTGCTCCATGTAGAAAAGCTCAACTTCGGAATGCCAGTGCCAGGGGACGGAATTGCCCGGATAGCGAGCGAATTCTGCGCGTTCGGCAATATAGGGCCAGTCTTCGGCGGTCTCGGGAAACGCTTCCTCGCGTCCTCCGCGGTGCAATTCTATGTGATCCATGTTTCGCATGGCATCAGTATAAAGCGCGATGGGCTTAGATTGCTCTTGCCTGTTCGGGGAACGCCTTGTCTAGGGATGCTTGGAGCTTTTCGAACGATGCTCGCAAGTTGTGGCTCTGGTCGGTTGAGCGTTTGGCTTTTGTGGTGGGGGAGTCGAGGAGGCCGTTTCTCTGTGTCGGGGGGAAGGAGAAAAGGTCTGCATGTTTTAGGGATGGCTGCTGTGCTGCGTCATTGGAAGAATGCATGCTTATGCGGCCTCCTCGATGTCCACCAAAAGGTTGCGCACGGGGTATGCTGCTAGGTCCCGTGCGTTGGCAGTATTATGCCGCGGCTGCTGCAAAGAAGCGCTAAAGAAAGGCTTAACCTGGTTTGGTGTTACGATGAAACTGCAGGTCAGAGGTATCGAGTAACACTCTTGAAAGGTTTTGGACTTAAGGGCTTTCTAAGGTTTGTGACGTGGATGTGGCGCGGACATGCGGAGCGTGTGAATGCTCGCTGTTAGCGCTGCGGCTCTGCGGCGCGCACCTGCTCGATGACCTTTTCCATGGTGGCATCGATGCGGTCCTTTTTGAGTTCGCATTCCCAGATGGTTATGGGCGTCCAGCCCATTTGAGTGAGTGCTGCCACGGCGTTGCGGTCGCGCTCGACGTTGCGACGGAACTTTGCCTCCCAAAACTCAACGTTGCGCTTGGGCTGGCTGGGGTTACACTTGGGGCAGCGGTGCCAAAAGCAGCCGTTGACGAAGATGGCGATCTTGCGCCCGGGAAAGGCGATGTCGGGCTTACCGGGAACCTTCCATTCCAAGCGATAACCCGTAAGGCCCGCCGCCCGCAGGCGCTGGCGAACGAGCAGCTCGGGTTTGGTGTTCGCACGCTTGTTGCCCTTCATGGACTTTTTGATGGCGGCGCGACGGCGGACCAGTTCGCGCTCGTCAGCGGAGAGGTCGGAGGTATCGACGCCGTCGAGCAGACCGGGCTTGGGGCGCTTTTTGCTACGGCGCTTAGGTGCGCGCTTGGGTTTGGCAGCAGACTCGTCGGCCATGGTGGCCTCGGTGTCATCAGCGGAGCTTGCCTCGAGCCGATCTTCCTTCAACTCAATCAGGGCATCAATGAGCCCTTTGTCGGCGGGCATCCACTCAACGGTGGCAAGCGAGGTGCGCGGAATCCAACGGATATCGAGCTGACGGTCGTGCTTCTGGGGTTCATCGGATTCATCGGCGAGCGAGCAGTAGTAGCATTCCATGGAGAGATGAAAATCGGGGTAGTCATACTCAACGGTATAGAAATCGCGCAGGTTGGTGACTTTGACCCGCAGCTCTTCCATGAGCTCGCGGCGTACGGCGTCCTCGGGCGTCTCGCCGCGCATGAGCTTGCCACCGGGGAACTCCCAAAGTCCCTGCATGTCGCCATAGCCGCGCTGTACGGCCAGTAGCTCGTTGGATCCTTCCTTGCGAATGATCCCAGCGGCAACATGAACAGTCTTCAACAGGAGTCCTCTCTCAACATCAACACGTGACAGGCTAACTACCCGCACCTTACACAACGGTAAGGCAAGCGTAAGCCATATCGATGGTAGCCGACTCGGCTTCTTGCGACTATAGATGCCGTAGACTAATCGCAAGAAAGGACTCGGTATGCAAACCACGCACATGGCGACCCCGGTATTGGAGGTCGCGCAACTCGAAAAGGTATATGGAGCGCTGGGCAACGTGACCCGTGCGCTCAACGACGTCAGCTTTACCGTCAACCGCGGTGAATTCGTTGGCATCATGGGCGCTTCGGGCTCGGGCAAGTCGACGTTGCTCAACTGCGTGTCGACCATCGATAGCGCCACGAGCGGCACCATCCGCATCAACGGCCAGGACGTAACACGCATGAAGCAGGCTAAGCTTTCGCAGTTCCGCCGCGAGGAGCTCGGCTTTATCTTCCAGGATTCCAACCTGCTCGATACACTCACGGCACGCGAGAACATCGCCCTGCCGCTCACCATCGCCCGCACAAACTCGGCAGAGATCTCGACCCGCGTGCAGGATGTGGCAGCGCGCCTGTCCATCAGCCAGGTGCTCGACAAGTATCCCTACCAGATGTCCGGCGGCCAGCAGCAGCGCGTAGCCATTGCCCGTGCGCTGGTGAACAACCCCGACATCCTGCTGGCCGACGAGCCCACCGGCGCCCTCGATTCCAAGAGCGCCCGTTTGCTGCTCGAGAGCCTGGAGGCTCTTAACCGCCGTCTACGCGCCACCGTGCTCATGGTCACGCACGACAGCTTTGCCGCCAGCTACACGAGCCGTGTGCTGTTTATTCGCGACGGCAAGATCTTCACCGAGCTGCGCCGCGGCGACACCGACCGCCGAGAGTTCTTCGACCGCATTATGGAGGCCGTTGCCATGATGGGCGGTGAGGGCTCCGATGCTCTGTAAACTCGCTTGGGGCAACGTCCGCCGCGCCGGCCGCGACTACCTCGTCTACCTTTTGACGCTCACCCTGGGTGTCACGGTCTTCTATGCCTTCAATACCGTCTCGATGCAGGTCGACATTGCCGGCATCAAGGAGCAGGGACTGTCCGAGCTCATGGGCAGCATACTCGGCGACCTGACGTACTTTTTGGCCGGTGTCATGGCCTTTTTGATGGTGTACGCCAATAACTTCATCATGAAACGCCGCAAGAAGGAGTTTGGCCTGTACCAGGTGCTCGGCATGGGGCGCGGGCGCGTCGCCACGATTATGGCGCTCGAGACGGTGATCGTTTCGGTCGTGGCCTTTGTCGCCGGCATTGTGCTGGGTGTGGGACTCTCCCAGCTCATGACGTTCTTTACGGCCTCGCTTTTTAAGACACAGATCGCCAATTTCCACTTCTTGTTCTCGGTGCATGCGTTCAATCTGACCCTTGCCTGCATGCTCGTAATGTTTGTGCTCACGCTACTGCTGAACCTTCGCGCCGTGCGTCGTACCAAACTCATCGAGCTTATGGGTGCCGAGCGTCGCAACGAGAGCATCAAGACACGCAACCCCTGGATCGCGATTGCCATCTTTGCCGTGGGTGTGGTGCTTGTGGGCGTGGCCTATTACCGTCTGCTACGTGATGGGTTCCCGCTAACCGCGACGGACAGCAAGCTGCAAGAGGCCATGAGCCAGTTTGGTATTACGACCGCTATGGTTACCGTGGGCACCTTTGCCCTGTTCTGGGGACTCTCGGGCATGCTCATCAAGCTGCTGCAGAGCCTGCGCGGCGTGTATTGGCGCGGCCTCAACATGTTTACCGTGCGCCAGCTTGCGGCCAAGGTCAACACGGTGTGCTTTTCGATGGGCGTCATTGCGATGCTCCTGTTTTTGGCCATCACCTCGGTGACGTGCGGTATGTCGATTGCCAACGTGATGAACGAAAACCTGGAGCGCTATAATCCGGCCGACATGTCGCAGACGTATATCTATTACGCGCCCGATACGCTCGACTACTACAAAGAGTATGTCAATCCGTCTGAGGCCGATCGCATGGTGCTGGCTGATACAACGGTAGATTTGTACTCCGCATGGCACGGCGATCGTATCGACCCCGATAACGTTGCAGACGGTATTAAAGGCAAGTCGGCAGACAACAACGACGAGACCGGCAAGAAGGTCAATATCGCCGATGTTGCCGGCGAGCATGTGCAGATCGATTCGTATCTGAGTTACCCGCTTGGCGGCTCGGATCCTTCGGTGACCCCAAGTGAGATGTGCAAGACCATGGGCGAAAAGCTTCCCAAGGCGTTCGGGGGTAGCAATGCCGACATGACAGGCCTGTCTGTGACGCCGGCGAGCCAGTACAACAAACTGCGCCAGATGATGGGCAAGAAGCCGGTGCACATCGGTCACGACCAGTATCTGCTCACGTGTGATATGGGCGGCGAGCTGGTCGACATGTACACCAAGTATATGGCTGGCGGCCATACCCTTACCTTGGGCGGGTATACGCTCAAGCCCGCAACCGATAAGTCGGATGAGGACACGGCGGCCATCGCCAACTCGGCGATGGGCAGTAATGGGGGTACCGTCGTCGTTGCCGACGAGCTGTTGTCCCAACTTAATCTGCAGCCGTATTCCAGTAGCCTGCTCGTTAACTACAAACAGGGGATGGATACGACCGAGGCAGACGAGAGCATTAAATACACTGTGCTCGACAATCTGCTCGTTGACGGCAAGGAGCCGGGGTCGTGGGGAACCTTCATCACACGCTCCGAGATGTACACGCAAGCAGCGCAAATGAACGGTCTTATTAGTTACCTAGCCATTTACATCGGCTTTGTATTGGTCGTTGCATGCGCGGCGATTCTGTCGATCCAGCAACTCTCCAACGTGGCCGATGGCAGCCGCCGCTATCGTGTGCTGGCACAGATCGGCTGCGACGACCGCCAGATTCGCCATTCGGTGATGGCGCAGCAAGCGGTATTCTTCCTGTTCCCGCTGGCAGTGGGCCTAGCGCACTCCTTTGTGGCACTTAAGGTGATCATCGAGCTGGTGAGCATATTCGGAAATATGAGCATCGGCGGCACCGTGGGCCTCACCTGTGCGATCTTCCTGGCAGCCTATGGTGGCTACTTCCTGGTGACGTACCTCATGAGCGCCGGCATGGTACAAGCTGCCATCGCCGCCCGCTAC
>USCN01000024.1 GCA_900553165.1 uncultured Collinsella sp. | reverse complement strand
GGAGTCTGTCGTTACCGATCTGTTCCAGGCTGCCGGCGACGGTGACGCCGCAAAGGCCGAGTCTTGCCTGGCCTCGAGCCTGTCCGAGGACGCTAAGTCGATGATCATCTCCTCGATTCCGCAGGGTGCCACCGTGTCCGTCGAGGGCATGGATCAGTCCATGACCGAGACGACCGCCAAGGTGAAGGCATCGCTGTCCAAGGGCGGCGAGCAGGAGTACACCGTCAAATTCGTGCGCTCCGACAACCATATCGGCTGGGCCGTTTCTTCGCTTGATATGGATTTCTCGGCTGCTGACAACCAGTAGTGACCTTATGGGATTTAGCTTTGCCCGGCGCTTCACCGCAAGTGAGGCGCCGGGCTTGCGCTAGTATGATGAGCTAGTAGTTTTCCAGCAATCATCCAACACATCAGGAGTTGCGTTGTTTTCTTTGATGGATATGTTCTTCGGTAGCTATGCGGGCGATCTTGCCATCGACCTCGGCACCGCCAATACGCTTGTCTCCGTGCGCGGCAAGGGCATCGTCATTCGCGAGCCCTCTGTTGTCGCCATCGACAAGAACGACGAGCGCATCTTGGCGGTCGGTATCGAGGCAAAGCGCATGCTCGGCCGTACGCCCGGCAACATCGTGGCCGTTCGTCCCCTGAAGGACGGCGTCATCGCCGACTTCGATGTTACCGAGGCCATGCTTCGCTACTTTATCGACAAGGCGTCCGAGAAGCGCTATCCGTGGACTCCGCGTCCGCGTGTTGTCGTCTGCGTTCCCTCCGGTGTCACGTCGGTCGAGAAGCGCGCTGTCTTTGAGGCCACGATCCAGGCCGGTGCCCGCCAGGCCTATCTGATCGAAGAGCCCATGGCGGCTGCCATCGGCGCCGACCTGCCCGTCGAGGAACCCACCGGCTCCATGGTCATCGACATCGGTGGCGGTACCACCGAGGTTGCCGTTATCGCTATGGGCGGCATCGTCGTCTCGCAGTCCATCCGTATTGCCGGCGACGAGTTCGATCAGGCCATCCTCACGCACGTTCGTGATGCCTACAACCTGGCCATCGGCGAGCGTACGGCAGAGGACATCAAGATCAAGGTCGGCTCCGCCGTGCCGCTCAAGGATGAGCTCGACGTCGAGGTCAACGGCCGCGACGTGATCACCGGTCTGCCCAAGACCGTGCGCATCGAGAGCGAGGAGATTCGTCGCGCACTCAACAAGCCGCTCGACGAGATGGCCAAGGCCGTCAAGGACGCACTCGACGCTACGCCTCCCGATCTTGCCTCGGACCTTATGTACTATGGCATTTTGCTGACCGGTGGCGGCGCGCTGCTGCGCGGTCTCGATGTGCGCCTGCGCGATGAGACCGGCGTTTCGGTCAACGTCAGCCCCACGGCGCTCGATAACGTTGTTAACGGCTGTGCCCGCGTGCTCGAGGCCAATGCGTTTGATGGCGGCTTCGTCCAGACCAATGCTTAATTTCCAAAAGGTGGATTCCATTTGGCACGATCTTCGGGTTTCTCCACAAATCTGAATACCAAGCGACAATCAACGGGTATGCGCCCGTTGATTGTTTTCAGCCTGATTTCGGTGTTGCTGCTCACGTTTTACATCCGCGAGGGCGAGGCAGGACCGATTCATGCCGTGCGCTCGGGCGTGACGACGATTACCTCGCCGGTGCGCTTTGTGGGCTCGGCTGTGGCGGCTCCCTTCAATGCGATCGGTAACGTGTTCTCTAACCTTACGGCGTCGCAGGACACGCTTGACGAGCTTAAGAAGCAAAACGAGGAACTGACCTCTAAGGTTGCCGAGCTCTCCGAGGCTCAAAAGACCGCCGAGCGACTGGAGGGGCTGGTCGGCCTGCAGTCGACCTACAACCTCAAATCAACCGCAGCTCGTATCGTCGGCGCTTCGGGCGATGCCTGGACCTCGACCGTCACCATCGATAAGGGTTCTGCCGACGGTCTTACCATCAACATGCCTGTGACGAGTTCTGCCGGTGTCATAGGCCAGATTATCGAGGTCTCGGCCAAGACGTCCACCGTGCGCCTGATTGGCGATGAGAACTCGGGCGTGTCCGCTATGGTGCAGGACACGCGCGCCCAGGGCATGCTGCAGGGTCAGGCTGACGGCACGCTGCGTCTTGAGTACGTGAGCGTCGATTCCGACGTTAAGGTTGGCGACATCATCGTGACCTCGGGCATTGGCGGTGTGTTCCCCAAGGGTCTACCGCTCGGCACCGTCTCGTCTGTTGAGAAATCGGCTAACGACGTGTACTACACCATTGTGGTGCGCGCCCAGACGACGGCCGAGAACAACGAGGAAGTGCTGGTCATTACCTCGCTGACCGACGAACAGTCGGCCTCGGATGAGGACGTGAACACGGCCAACAGCACGCCGCAGGGAACGTCGCGCGATGCTGCGACCAAGACGAAGGACGAGAGCCCGGATGACAGTTCCGACACGTCCGAGACGACCGATTCCGGCTCGAGCGAATAGGGGGCATGTCCATGGATCTACACGAGCAGGGGATGAGCTCCCGCACGTTTGTAATCGCCGCCATTGTGTGCGTGCTGCTGCAGGCAGGCCTGGCACCGCAGATCTCCATTGCGGGCGGTCGCGTCAACTTTATGATTATCCTGGTGTGCCTAAGCGTGTTCTCGGGCGACCCGACCCGTGCCGTCGTGTGCGGTTTTTGCAGCGGCTTGTTCTATGACCTTTCCGCTGCCGTGCCGGTGGGCGTTATGTCGCTCCTGCTGACCGTGGGTTCTTTTGCCCTGGTGCATAGCGCTGCCGGTCAGACGGGCGGTGCCCCGAGTGCGCGCGGCATCACGGTGGGCGCCTTCGCGTTCGTCATTAATGTGATCTACAGCATCATCTTGCTGTTTATGGGTTTGGAGACGAGCTTTGTCGTGGCGATTTTCGGCCATGCGCTGCCGTCTTCGATCCTGACGGGTCTGGTTGCCATTCCGTTTTTGATGTCCGGCGTCGTGCCGCAGTCCGGTTATGGATTCTCCGCACGTGGCGGACGCCAGACGGGCATGCGCTTTAAGCCCAAGACCCGTAAGCTCAAATAGGGGAGGCTCGTAGATGTCTTCCCAGATGACGGTTATTATCGCCGGTATCGTGCTGGTTGTGGCCATCGTGGTCGCACTGGTCATTATGCGTCGCGGCGATTCTCGTTTTACCTACGATACGCAGCATGGGACGGCCCCGCGCGCCACCGAGGGCGAGGGCAATACCGCGGCGACCGCCTTTAAGGGCCGCTTCTCCATCCTCACCACGGGTGCGGGCGCGATGTTCGCGGCGCTTGCCGTCAAGCTGTGGGGCATGCAGATGGTCTCGTCGGACTATTACGAAAAGCAGGCTAATAGCAATCAGACGCGCACCGTTACCACACCCGCTGTGCGCGGCCGCATCCTCGACCGCAATGGCGTGGCGCTTGTCCAGAACCGTCCCTCACTTGCTGTCGTGGCCTACCGCGACCTTGCCGAGGATGAGGTTCTGGTTCGTCATCTTGCCAACGTGCTCGGTATGCCCTACGTGGCTGTGCTGCGCAATATCCAGGACAATTCCGAGGGCGCCCAGAGCCTGCATACCATCGCGACTGACGTGTGCCGCTCAACGGTTGCCTATATCAAGGAGCACGCCGGCGAGTTCCCGGGCGTCAAGATTGCCGAGCGTACCGAGCGCCAGTACCCGTACGGCGAGACGGCCTGTCACATTTTGGGCTATACCGGCACCATTACCTCCGAGCAGCTCGAGGCCCAGAATAAGAAAACCTCTGGCGATGATGATGCTTCTGCTGGCAAGATTACGTACCAGTCGGGCGATATCGTGGGCCAGGCGGGTGTTGAGAGCTACTACGAAAACCTGCTGCAGGGTATTCGTGGCGAGCAGACCGTCAAGGTCGATGCCTCGGGCAATGTGACCGGTCAGGCCGGCGCCGTGCCCGCCAAGGCCGGCTCCGACATTAAGCTCACGCTCGACCTTAAGATCCAACAGGCCTGTGAGACGGCGCTGGCGAGCGCCATCGAGCTCGCCAAGACCACTGGCTACAGCAATGCCGGCAACGGCGCTGTGGTGTGCCTCGATCCCAACAATGGTGAGATCCTGGGCATGGCGAGCGAGCCCAAGTTCGATCCGTCCGTCTTTATCGGCGGCGTCTCAAATGACGTGTGGACCGAGCTCAATGATGACAAGGGTTCGCACCCGCTGCTCAACCGCGCCATTAGCGGACAGTACATGTCGGCCTCGACCATCAAGCCGCTCTCGGCACTGGCCGGTCTTGAGTTTGGAACCTACACTTCAACGCAGACAACCAACTGCACGGGCTATTGGACGGGCTTGGGCAAGGCTTGGGGCAAGCGCTGCTGGCTGACGTCTGGACACGGCACCATGACGCTGCAGTCGGGTATTGCCAACTCGTGCGACCCCGTCTTCTACGATATGGGCAAGGCGTTCTTTTATGACGAGCAACATTCCGAGGGCCTGCAGGAGGTCTTTCGTCGCTGGGGCCTAGGCAAGACCTGCGGTATCGATTTGCCGAGTGAGGGCGCGGGCCGTATTCCCGATGCCGAGTGGAAAGAGTCGTACTTTACCGACGCCTCTGCCGAGGACCGCAAGTGGAATGCCGGCGATATGACCAACATTGCCATCGGCCAGGGCGACATTTTGGTGACGCCTCTGCAGATGGCATGCGCCTACATGGGCCTTGCCAACGGCGGTAAGCAGTACGTGCCTCACGTGTTTTTGTCTGCCGTGTCGCGCGATGGCGACGGCGATGCCTATAAGTACAACGGCAAAGGCAAGAAGAAGCGCCTGGAGGCCAAGATCAACAGCGATTCGGATTTGGCTCTTGTTCGCAACGGCATGCACGACGTGATTTACACGGCATCGACGTCCCTGGCGGCTCACTTTGGCACCCTGACGCCGCAGGTATACGGCAAGTCGGGCACGGGCGAGAAAAGCGGCGAGGACGAATACGCGTGGTTCTGCGCCTATGCGCCGGCCGATGATCCCAAGTATGTCATCGCTACTGTCCTGGAGCAGGGCGGCGGTGGCTCAGATACCGCGATGCATGTCGTGCGCGACGTGCTCGGCGTGATTTATGATGAGCCCGATACCTCTTCGGCCTCGGGCGATTCTTCGGTTCGATAGGAGGTTGCGATGGATTTTTCTCCGGCGGATCTGTTCCGTTCAACCAAGACCGGCTCTCGCAGCAGCCTGGACCGCGTCAACAAGCAACTTTCGGCCTCGCGCGGTACGTTTCGCCAAAAGGTGCATATCGGTGTGCTGCTGGCTACCGTCGCGCTCGTTGCCTATGGCGCCATCATTATTTGGTCGGCGTCACAGTTTAAGGCCGACGCCTCATTCTCGCGCCACCTGCTGGGCATTGGCATTGGCGCGGTGCTTGCGGTGCTCGTCTGGCGTACCGATCTGCGCGGCATCTCTAACTTCTCGACGGCGCTGCTCGTCATTGACCTTATTGTGATCTTCTCGCCCAAGATTCCGGGCCTGTCCTATACGGGCGGTCTGGGCATGACGGGCTGGATCAAGATTCCCGGTATCGGCTTGACATTCCAGCCGGTTGAGCTTGCCAAGCTCATCACCATCTTCTTTATCGCCACGCTTGGCTCGCAGTATAACGGCCGCATCGATACCGTTCGCGACTACGTCAAGCTCTGCGGCATGCTGTCCATTCCGTTTTTGGCCGTCGTCGCCATGGGCGACCTGGGCTCGGGCCTGGTCGTGCTGGTCTCGGGCGCCATCGTCATCTGCATGAGCGGTGCACGCCGCGAATGGGTGCTGTCGACCCTGGCCCTGCTCGTGGGCCTGGTGGCCCTCGTCCTGGCGCTCGATTCGGTCTTTGATTCGTTGCTCGGCCACGATGTGCTCATCAAGCAGTATCAGATGAACCGTCTGACGGTCTTTATTGACCCCGATAATGCCGATTCGGACGATGCCTACAACCTGCAGCAGTCGCTTATCGCCGTTGGCTCGGGTGGCTTCTTTGGTAAGGGTTTGGGCCACGCGACGCAGTCGGCCGGCGGCTTTCTGCCTGAGTTCCACACCGACTTCGTCTTCGCCTTCCTATCCGAGACCTTTGGCTTTTGCGGTTCCTTTTTGCTCCTGTGCCTCTACGTGCTGCTGATCTTTTCGACGATTCGCGTCGCCTTTAAGTGTGAGTCGCTGTTCTTGCGTCTTTCGTGTGTGGGCATCGTTGGCATGTGGGCGTTCCAGACCTTCGAAAACATCGGCATGTGCATCGGCATGATGCCGATTACCGGTATTCCGCTACCGTTTATTAGCTTCGGTTCGTCTTCGATGATGATTCAGCTGCTGACGGTGGGTATCGTACAATCCATATGGCGGCATCGTTCGGGCGCCGCGTAACCGCTGGAGGGGTTTGTTATGAAAATTCCCGTAGATAAGCTGACCCGCGCTTTTAAGATGGGCGCGTCCGTTAAGAAGGATTCCGATACGCCGGTGCGCGTCTCGGTCTATTTGGATTCGTCCGCCTCGCGCTTTCTGGCCGAGACGGTGCGTGACGCCTTTGTGCCGCAGACGACCTCGGGCATTGTGCGCGTCGAGCGTCTGGGGGAGGAGCGAATTGCTCCAAAGACCGATACCGATGTGGTGCTGGTGCTCTCGTGCGGCTCCGACCGCTTGGAGAGTGCCGTGCAGGAGCTCGTGATCGCCGGCGCGCCCGTGTGCGTGCTTGCCGAGTCAGCTGTGGAGGTGCCGTTTATCGAGGAGTCCACGCCCATGCTCGGCGTGGTGGCGGCAACCGATAAGACGTATCTGCTCGAGACGCTTGCCCGCTGGATTCTCGATCGCACCGAAAAGGAAACGGCTTTTGCGGCGAACTTTGCCTTCATGCGCATCGCGGCGGCCAATCGTATCATCACCTCGTGCGCGCTCACTAATATGGCGACCGGTGCGCTGGTGTTTTTGCCGGGCGCCGATTATCCCGTTATGGCGCTGGCGCAGGTGGGCATGCTCTTTGAGCTCGCCGCCGTCTTTGGACGCGGCATTAAGCCTGAGCGCGGCTACGAGGTCGCGGGCGGGCTTGTCGGCGGTCTTGTGATCCGCGCGGTCACCCGCGCGCTCGTCAAGCAGACGCCGCATATTGGGTTTGCCGTCAAGGCGCTCACTGCTGCCGCGGGCACCTATGGCATGGGCCGTGCGCTCGTTTCGCTCTACGAGCGCGATGTCGACTACAGCCGTGCCAACGAGGTGGTTACTGCCACGTTCTCCCGCGTTCGCGATCTGGTGACCACGGTCGCGGGCGCTACCCGTCCTATGGCGTCCTATCAGGACGCATCCGATCTCGCTGCTTAGGGGTTTTCCGTTGCGCGTTCCGTATCAAGACTGTTTTCATTTAATTGAGCCGCTGCTCGCCAAGGTCGAGAAACCGAGCCGCTATATCGATCACGAGTGGGGCACGCTTTCCAAGGCCGATGCCGACTACCGTTGCTGCCTGATCTACCCGGATGTGTACGAGGTCGGTCTGCCTAACCAGGGCATCGCCATCCTCTACAACATCCTTAACCAGGCCGAGGGCATCTCCTGCGAGCGCGGCTATGTGCCGTGGCCCGATATGGGTGACGCCATGCGCGAGGCGGGCATTCCGCTGCTGTCGCTCGAGGGCGCAGCGCCGGTCGCTTCGTTTGATATCGTCGGCCTGCATGTGCCGCACGAGATGGCGGTGACGAACTTCCTCGAGGCACTCGACCTCGCTGGCATTCCGCTGTTAGCGGCCGACCGTACCGAGGACGACCCCATTATCATCGCCGGCGGCCCCTCGGTGTACAACCCCGAGCCGTACGCGGCCTTCTTCGATGCCATCCTCATCGGCGAGGGCGAGGAGTCGCTGCTCGAGACCTGCCAGCTGCATCGTCGCCTGCGCGACGAAGGAGTCCCGCGCGCACAGATTGTTGAGCAGCTTGCATCCATTGCCGGCAACTACGTGCCGTCGCTCTATGAGGTTCGTCACGACGAGCCCTGTTCGCCGCATGGCTACACCGTGCCGCGTGAAGGCAAGAATGCGCCGACCGTGGTCTACAAGCGCGTCGTCGAGGATTTCGGCGCCACGAATCCGCTGTCGCAGTCGTGCGTACCCTACGCGCAGCTGGTCCACGACCGCCTGTCTATCGAGATCCTGCGCGGCTGCGCCCGCGGCTGTCGTTTTTGCCAGGCCGGCATGACGTATCGCCCAGTGCGCGAGCGCTCGGCCGACCAGATCGTCTCGTCGGTGATTCAGGGTCTGGAAAAGACCGGCTATGACGAGGTGTCGCTGACCTCGCTCTCCACGACTGACCACTCCTGCATTCGCGACGTGCTCGGCAGGCTCAACCGTCGCCTGGAGGATACGGGTATTCGCGTATCTATTCCGTCGCAGCGCCTGGATTCGTTTGGCGTGGATATGGCCGAGTCGGTCGCCGGCGAAAAGAAGGGCGGCCTGACGTTCGCGCCCGAGGCCGGCAGTCAGCGCATGCGTGACATCATTAACAAGAACGTGACCGAGGAGGACCTGGACCGTGCGGCCAAGGCGGCCTTCGAGGCCGGCTGGAACCGCATGAAGCTCTACTTTATGATGGGCCTTCCCGGTGAGCGCGACGAGGACATCGTAGCCATTGCCAATCTGGCCGATCACGTGCTGGAGCTCGGTCGTTCCGTGGTGCCCAAGGCTCGTCGCGGCTCGATTTCGGTATCCATCTCGGTTTCGGTCTTTATCCCCAAGGCTGCCACGCCGTTCCAGTGGTGCCCGCAGCTCGACTACGACGACGTCAAGCGTCGCCAGAAGCTGCTTATCACGAGCGTTCGCAACCGTGCCGTCCGCGTGCATTACCACGATGCCGAGACCTCGCTCATCGAGGCCGCGCTGTCCCGCGCCGGTCGTGACATGACGCCCGTCATCATCGATGCTTGGCGCTCGGGCTCTCGCTTTGACGCCTGGGTAGAGCATTTCTCGCTCGATAACTGGAAGGAAGCTGCTGCCAAAAACGGCATCGACCTCAATGAGCTCGTGCACCTGCCCTACGAGTTGGACTGGCGCCTGCCGTGGGAGCACGTGAGTCCCGGCTGCACGCGCGGCTTCCTCGAGCGCGAGTACCGTCGCTCGCTCGAGGGCGTCACGACTCCCGACTGCACCCGCACGTCGTGCACCGGCTGCGGGATCTGCCCCACGCTCCACGTCAAGAATGTATTGATGGGTGATCGCGCATGAGTGAGCGCCTGACCGACAACCCCATGCTCTTTAGACTTCGTGTTCGCTATGGCAAGCGCGACCGCCTTAAGTACCTGGGCCATCTCGAAGTAATCCATACCATTGAGCGCATCGTGCGCCGTGCGGGACTTCCCTATGCCGTCACGCAGGGCTTCTCTCCGCACATGCGCGTGGGCTTCTCTTCGGCGCTACCGGTTGGTACGTCGTCGACCTGCGAGTGGTATGACCTGTTTATGACCGAGTTCGTGGCGCTCGACGAGGCGTTTGGGCGCCTGGCTGCGGCGTCTCCGGCCGATCTGGCGCCCATCGAGGCGGCGTACATCGACGTGCGCACGCCGGCGTTGACGGCGCAGCTCACGCGCCTGTCGTATCGCATCGACCTGCACTTGGATCCCGAGGCGCCCGTAAGCCCCGACGAGGTGCGTCGTGCGATCGACACGCTGCGCGCGGACCATGGCATCGACTACGCGCGCGGCAAAAAGAGCAAGCGCTTGGATTTGGATCACACACTCGTGGGCTATGAGCTCACGGCGGGGGAGCGCCCGGACCATCTGGTGCTCATGCTCGACACCCATGCCGACAACGAGGGCTCCATGCGTCCGGAAATTTTGCTTTCCGCTGCTGATGTTTTGTTGCAGGGCTTGACCCCGGGCGTGGATGCACCTATTGTTTCCACCGGTATGCAAGACCTCGTGACCATCTGCTCCTACGATGTCGAGCGTCAGAATCAAGCATGCGAGGACGACGAGGGCCGACTCGTCAGCCCCATACCTGTGCGAACTTGTGGATTTGCTCCACATACTCGTTGACGGGGGTATTTTCGCCTGCTACTATATTCGGCTGTTGCACTAACTGATGCATGAAGGGCAAGTAAACATGTACGCAATCGTTAACACGGGCGGCAAGCAGTACAAGGTCGCCACCGACGATGTCATCACCGTCGAGAAGATCGAGGGCAATGAGGGCGACAAGGTCACCCTGCCGGTTATCTTCCTCAACGATGGTAAGAAGATCGTCACCGATCCCGACAAGCTGGCCAAGGCCAAGGTTACCGCTCAGATCGTTGAGCAGTTCAAGGGCGAGAAGCAGCTGGTCTTCAAGTTCCACAAGCGTAAGCGCTATCGTCGTCTGAAGGGTCACCGTCAGCAGCTCACCAAGCTGAAGATCGTGAAGGTCCAGGCTACGTCCCGCGCCAAGAAGGCTGTCAAGGCAGAGGCCGAGGCTGTTGCCGAGGCTCCCGTCGCCGAGTAGATTACACTCGTAACGAAAGAGTAGGTATACACAATGGCACACAAAAAAGGACTCGGTTCCTCCCGTAATGGCCGTGACTCCCGCGGTCAGCGCCTTGGCACGAAGCGCTATGCCGGCCAGACGGTAACCACGGGCACGATTCTCGTCCGTCAGCATGGCACTCACATCCACCCGGGTGAGAACGTTGGCCGTGGCAAGGACGACACGCTGTTCGCGCTGGTCGACGGTACCGTTGAGTTCCACAAGGGTATCAAGCACAGGGTCAGCGTACGCCCGCTCGCGAACGCGTAATTCACCCTTCATAGAGCACATATGTGGGAGGCACTTGAGTTTTAGGATTCAAGGGTCTCCCTCTTTTTTGTAGGAGGCGATTCTGTTGTCACAGTTCACCGATATCAGCCGCATTAACGTGTGCGGCGGCGACGGCGGAGCCGGATGCATGTCGTTTAGGCGTGAGGCATTTGTCCCCAAGGGCGGCCCCGATGGCGGCGACGGCGGTCGTGGCGGCAATGTCGTCATCCAGGCCGATGCTCAGCTGTCTTCGCTGATCGATTACCGCTTTAAGCATCACTTCCGCGCCGAGCGCGGCACGCACGGGCAGGGTGCCCGTCGTAACGGTAAGAGCGGCGAGGACCTGATTCTCAAGGTCCCTATGGGTACCGTGGTGCGCGAGCTCGACCCCGAGACGCAGACCCCGATGTTCGAGATTGCCGATCTGGTGCACGATGGCGAGCGCGTTGTCGTGGCCCCTGGTGGCGCCGGCGGCTTGGGCAACACGCACTTTGTGACGTCGGTGCGCCGCGCGCCCGCGTTTGCTCAGCTGGGCGAACCGGCAGAGGAGCACTGGATTGAGCTCGAGATGAAGCTTATGGCCGATGCCGCACTCGTGGGCTTTCCCTCGGTGGGTAAGTCATCGCTCATTGCGCGCATGAGTGCCGCCCGCCCCAAGATTGCTGACTACCCGTTTACCACGCTCGTGCCCAATCTGGGCATGGTGCGTGCCGGCGAATATTCTTATGTCGTTGCCGACGTCCCCGGTCTTATCGAGGGCGCGAGCGAAGGCAAGGGCCTGGGTCACCAGTTCTTGCGCCACATTGAGCGTACGGCCCTGATCATGCATGTCGTCGACATGACGGGCGGTTTTGAGGATCGCGATCCGGTTGAGGACTATCGCATCATCAACCGCGAGCTCGAGCAGTATGGCGCCGAGCTTTCGGAGCGTCCGCAGATCGTTGTCGCCAACAAGTGCGACGCGCCGGGCACGGCCG
>USCN01000023.1 GCA_900553165.1 uncultured Collinsella sp. | reverse complement strand
GAGTTCCGCACGCAAAGGAAAGCACTTAATGTGCTTTCCGTCTTGCGCAGGACTGCCCGAGCAGCGAACTAAACAGCCAGGCACGCCAGGAGGACTCACATGATCAAGATCACCGTCCCAGCAACAAGCGCCAACTTGGGCATTGGCTACGATACCCTCGGCATGGCCGTCAGCCTCTACTCGCACTTTACCTTTGAGCGCGCCGACAAGCTCACCATCACGGGCTGCCCCGAAGAGTTCCAAAACGAGAATAACCTGGTCTATGTAAGCTTTGTCGATGCTCTGGCCGCCTGGGGCGAGCCGGCTTTTCCCGTTGCCATCGACATCCAGACCGACGTGCCCGTCGCCCGCGGCCTGGGCTCCAGCTCCACCTGCGTCGTCGCCGGCATTATGGCCGCCGCCGCACTGACAGGCCACACCGTCGACCGCGCCGAGCTGGTTCGCATCGCCACCGAGGTCGAGGGCCATCCCGATAACGTCGCCCCCGCTATCCTGGGCGGCGCCGTCTGCTCCTTTACGCCGACCGATTCGCTCCCCCAGTGCCTGCGCTACGAGGTGAGCGATCGCCTGCGTTTTATTACCGTGATTCCGCCCTACGAGGTACACACGAGCGAGGCGCGCAAGGTCGTGCCGCAGGAGATTCCGCTCTCCACCGCCGTGTGGCAGATGGGCCGCATCGCCGGTATGACGCGCGGCTTGGAGACCGGTGACCTCAACCTGATTGCCGCCGCCAATGACGACCGCATTCAGGAGCCCTATCGTCGCCGCCTGATTCCCGACTACAACGCCGTGCGCGACACCTGCCTTAACGGCGGCGCTAAGACCATCTGGATTAGCGGCTCGGGCTCGACCCTCATGGCTGTGACCGACGACACCATCGTGGCAAAGTTCCTGCAGGTCAAGCTGCGCGAGCAGTTCCCTAAGTGTGATACGCATATTCTGACGTGCGACACGGAAGGCGCTCAAATCGAGTACCTGTAGACATCGCCGATCGGTCTGTCCGGGCCACCCAGGGGCATCCCCTTAAAAACGTCCTCGCACTTGAGGCCCACTTATCCTGCTCCTTCGGAGCTGCGGATAAGCGGGCCTCGTGCTGCGGAATGTTTTTAAGGGGATGCCCCTGGGTGGCCCTATGGCAACGTAGCTAGCGATGTCTACAGGGACCCACGCTTTGAAGGGGCGCCAGGCTGAAATCATGGCCTTTTATTGATAGGGGCTCTTGCTAGGCTGGGGCACTTATTAGAGGCAGGCTTCGGCGATGCGGCGCTTGAGTTCGTCGATGCCGGTACCGGTCTGGGAGCTTGTGATGATCACGTTCTCGGCCGGGACGTTGAGCTGCTTTTTGATGGCTGCTGCTTGGCGGGCCTGCTGGGTGCGGCTGAGTTTGTCGGCCTTGGTGAGGCAGACGATAAAGTTGAACTCGTTGCCCTGTAGGTAGTCGATCATGTCGTGGTCGAGCTTGCTGGGGTCGTGACGAATGTCCACCAACGAGACGACCAAGTTAAAGCTGCGCTCGGAGTCGAAAAAGTCGCCGATAAGCTCGGCCCAGCGGTCGCGCTCGGCCTTGGAGCGACGGGCGAAACCGTAACCCGGCAGGTCCACGAAATGCACGTCATCGGCCTCAAAGAAGTTGATGTTGCTCGTCTTGCCCGGCGTACTGGAAACCTTGACCAGGTTCTTGCGGCCAAAGAGCTTGTTCATGATGGACGACTTGCCCACGTTGGAGCGGCCGACAAAGCTCACCTCGGGGCAGGTGGACTCGGGGATCTGCGAAACCTTGCCGTAGCTGGCGACGAACTTGGCAAGCTGATAGTTAATGGAATCGGCCATGGACACTCCTTGGTCGTAGGTTCTTACAAATAGACGCGCTATTGCGCAGCGGCAATGCGGCGGACGATATCGAGCGTGATGTCACTTGCGACACGCGCGTACTCGAACAGATCGAACTCGCGCTCGCAAATTGCATCGTACGCCTCGTCACAATTATCGCTGATAGCGCGCAACACCAGGCAATCGACACCATTTTTGGTTGCGACATGGGCAATTGCCGCGCCCTCCATGCCGACACAATCGGCATGCGTCGCCTCGATAGCGTCGTTGCGCATGGTGGCGCCCGTCACAAAGCGGTTACCCGTGGCAATCGTGCCGACCAGGAACTGCTTGGTGCCCTCATTCGAAGCGACTGCATTTGTCGAAGCGTCAACAAACCCACGCTCAGCAAGCACTTCGGCGGCAATATCGACCAGCGCGGGCGTCGAGCCAAACTCCTCGAGCCCCGGTGCGGACTCGGCGATAAGCGCGGTATCGGTATCCAGATAGCGCAGGCGTTTGCCAATGACCACGTCGTCGATATGGAGCTTGGGGTTCAAACCGCCCGCAATGCCCGAAAACACAACAGCCTGCGGAGCATACTTGCTAATGAGGTGCTGTGTTGCAGCGGCGGCGTTCACCGTGCCCATGCCCGCCGTTGTGGCGACAACTGTCAGGCCGTCGAGCTCACCGCTCACAACGGTCAAGCCTGCCTCCCGTGCCTCGCAAACGTCGCTCAGCTCTTCCTTAATCTGCATGATCTCTTTTTCGAGCGCACCGATAATCGCAATGGTAGCCATGCCATTCCCCAAACCTATTCGAAATTCTCAACCACGGTATGGTACCAGCATTTTGTTTGACCTCGTCAAACGAACACGCTAAGCCAGTGCAGCTCGCGTATCAAACAGAGCCTTTGCAATCGCGGCCGTAACCTCGCTCGAGCGGTCGCTCCACGGCATCGATGTCATGATACCCATGACATAGGTACAGCCATCGATGTCGATAAGGCCCGCATCGCATGTCGAGTAGTAACCATCCTCGCTAATCCAGCCTGCCTTGTTGCGCACCAAAACCTGCTCGTCCGCAATGCCATCGCGAATAAACGAGCGCGATGTTGATGCCAGAAGGCCCGACAACCACTGTGAAGTCTCGGTATCCATGCTCAGATACTCGCTCATCTCACGCCATAACCTCGCAGAAGTGCGCGGGCAGTAGGTCGGAAAATCACTCATCGGATTCAGTGCCGTTTCGTCATCAACACCCAGATTGGCAATCCAATCCTCATAGCCATCATGGTCAAACGCCGCGCGTAACGCGATAAACGAATCGTTGTCCGAGTTGACGACCGCGGCCTCGATAAGGTCACGCACTGTCTGCCAGCCCATGCTGTAACCACCATACGTGGCTAAAGGCCCATCGAGCGACACCTGCCCCGATTCGACCAACATCTCGCAAATATAGAGTGCATACAGCGCCTTATAACTGCTCGCTCCATACACCTCAACATCGGCGTTATACGTCACGCCCCTACCACTCGATAGGTCGTAGAACACTACACCCACGTCGCCCAGCTCCTGCGCCCGACACAGGGCATCCTGGAGCGAGGCAAGGCTCTCATCCTCCAAGGCAGGAGTCTTGTTATCCACCAACGAGAAGGTCCGAACGGTATCACCCGAAGGGATATCGTTGAAGTCCGCCTTCGAAAGTCTCGTCTTGAGATCTGCCGTCGACAGAGCTTGATCTGCCGACGCTTTGGACTTTGAAACCTTCTCGTTTTGCAGCTGTACCGTTGACGCATCTGGGCGCCCCGTTCGCTCCGAGGCGTAGGTTTTAACGGTAATTCCGAGGATAATAACCGCCGACGTTAGCATCCCAATAGCGGCAATCTTCCTCACGCGGATGCGAGCGCCGGCAAGGCCACGCGAAGACGTGCCCTTCGTCTTATATCTGCTGCCATGCTGCGGCACATACTCGTCCCGCGATGCGATGTTTCGCACGTGGTCTCCTGACTGCCACCGTTTATATACGAGCAGCATGATACCGAGCAGGCATTTCTTTCCAAAGATATTCAGCAGCGTTTAAGGTGTCTTTAAAGAAACCACAAGCGTATTTATCCAAATGGCACGATTCTGTTGCGCATCTCTACCCAAAACGAAGTTGCGGTGAAATGGTTCCTGTTTGGGCGACATGGGCCTAAAAACAAGAACTATTCCACCGCAACTCAGCTGGGAACGAGGGGATATGAGGGCTATGGCATGCTATCCGATAGCGTTTTTGAGCTCCGCACGGCGCTTTTTCATACCGGCCATAACGGCATTGCGCAGCTCGGGCATGCGCGCGGTATCCATCTGGGGCACGCCCTCGAGCTTATAGGGAATGCCCAGTTGCTCGTACTTGACGACACCCATCGTGTGATACGGCAGCATTTCCAGGCCCACCACGTTGTGCCATGGAGCGATGAGGCGACCGAGCTTCTCGCACTCCTCCGCCGTGTCGGTAATGCCCGGCACAACCACGTGGCGGATAACGACCTTGATATTGCGACGTGCAAGCTCATCGCCAAACGCCAGGATGCGTGCGGGATCGCAACCGGTCAGCTTTTTATGCTCGACGGGATCGGCGTGTTTAATGTCGAGCAGCACCATATCGGTCTCGTTGAGTACGGCATCGAACTTCTCGGGATGCGCGGGGTCGAACGCATAGCCGCAGCTATCCAAGCAGGTATGCACGCGACCATCGGGGTTGTTGTGCATTGCGCGGAACAGGTCGGCCAAAAACGCGGGCTGCAGGAGCGGCTCGCCGCCGGATACCGTAATACCACCGCTGCGGTAAAACTCATGGTTGCTCTGGAACTCGTCCATCAGGTGCTCGACGGTCACCATGGTGCCGCCGTTCACCGACCAGGTATCGGGGTTGTGGCAATACGCACAGCGCATGGGGCAGCCCTGAACAAACACCACAAAGCGGATGCCGGGTCCATCGACCGTTCCCATCGTCTCAATCGAATGCACGCGGCCCAGGACAAACGCAGAGTCCTCAGGACGAGCGTCCACACCCTCGAGCGTCATCTCAGCCATTCCCGCTACCTTGCCTCTCATTGGTTTTAGCTACATAAATGCCAGAGTCATTCTAGCCCATATGCATGATGGCGAAACGGTTTAGCCGTCAATTGGGTTGTTCTATTTGACCCCACGCAAGAGCGGCGGGTAGGTTGTCGCAACCGCCGCCGAGGCAATAGAAATCGATAGACGCCAGGCCTTACGCCTTAAGCGTGAGCACCGCGCCGAAGGCGGTCGGGCCGCAATGGCTCGAGATGACACCACCGACCTGAGTCCAGGTAACGTCCTTAAAGCCCAGGTCGTGCGCATAGACTTCCATGTCGTCGCGCAGTTCCTGGGAAAGGCCTACCGAATATGCCAGGCCAATGTGTGAGTAGTCAATCTCGCCCTTCGCAACCATGTGATCAATAAAGGCGCGGGCGCATTTGAGCATAGAGCCGCGGAACTTCTTGGTTGCCACGAACTTACCGCCCGTTACCTCAATGCAGGGCTTAATCTTGAGCAGGTGGGCGCCAAGGAATGCCACGTTGGACAGACGACCGCCCGCCTTAAGGAAGGCCAGGTCGGTAGGAACAAAGCCCAGCAGCACACGGTCCATGACGGAATTCGTAAAAGCAAAGATCTCGTCGACGGTGGCATCGGGGTGAGCCTCGATGTATTTGGCGGTCTCGACAACAACGAGCGACTGGCCCACCGAAACAAAACGCGTGTCCATGGAGAACACGTAGTCGCGCCCCTGGGCCGCAATCTTCGAGGACTGATGCGAACAGGTCGTGGCCTCGGAATACGCGAGATGCAGAATAGTCGCGTCGGGCTGCTCGGCATGAATGCGGTCATACACGTGAGCAAAATCCGCAGGCGCGCAGCCGCTGGTCTTGGGCATCACGCCAAACTCGTTGCAGCGCGAATAAATCTCGAGCGGATCGATCGAGCCGTCCTCGACGGTCTCGTCACCAATCGTGACATGCATAGGCACGCGCACGATACCGTAGCGTTCGCAGAGCTCCGGCGTCACATCCGAACCAGACTCAACCACGATTACGTACTTGCCCATTATTATCACGACCCATCTCGACATTGGCTTTTCAATACATGGCACGCGCCGCCGCACTGTTGCACAACGGCGGCAGAGCGCCAAAGAGACGCCGCCCCTTGCACACAACAAAGGACAGCGTCTCCCTGGAAAACTCCGTGCTAACCTGAGATTCTACACGGTTTATTACTAAGTGTTACTTACTCCGCAAACGGTCGCTATACGCGATAAACGGTAGTTGGCCGCGGCAACTGCGATTCATTTCGCCCAGCAAGTCCAATCGTGCCCCATGCACGGTTAATGCACGAGGCGGTAGAAATTCATCGATGCCGCGCCCTCGGCGTGCAGCTCCATCGCCGGAACCGCCGGCGAATAGGTACGGCTCGTAAGTGCCGCCTCGCCGCCATTTGCAAAAATCTCGACCATCGTAGTGTCCGAAAGCACGCGCAGGTCGCGAAGCTCACTGAGCTCGATCGACCTCTGGTCGCGCCCATAGCCTTCGTCACCCATGTCGAGGGTAAGCATCCCGTCTGCATAGCGCACAAAGACACCCTTGCGGATTTCGAGCTCGACCATCTTGGCGCCCTCGCAGGAAACCACAAGATCAAACAGGCGGCCCGGCTCCTCAACGGTTTCACCGCCTGTCGCGCGAACGCAGTCACCGCGCATCCTCTCAATCTCGTGCGCCGGCTGCTGGCAGAGCTTACCATCGCGTATGCTCAGCTCTCGCGGCACCGTCAACGCGCACTGCCACCCGCGCGCCACCGTCGGGTTTTCTGCCGTCGCGTCGGGGCAACCCGACCATCCGATCATCAAACGCCGGCCTGCAGCATCCTCAAAGGACTGCGGAGCATAGAAATCAAAACCGGCATCGACCATCGGGGGCATGCCCTGCCTGACGATTTTAAAGCTCGGCGCCTCCCAATCGGCCTCGATGGGGAACCACACGCACTGATGCGGATTGCGGTAACGCCAACCATCGGCAGGCACACCCTGCGGACAGCAAACGAGAATAAGCTCACCATCGAGCTCAAACAGATCGGGGCACTCCCACATAAAGCCAAACTTCTCGCCCAGCTCAATACGCGTCGCATAGTTCCAGTCCTCTAGATCGCGCGAGGTATAGACAAGCACACAGCCGCAGTCATCTTTCGTACGAGCGCCGAGGACCATGTAGTAGATACCGTCGTGTTCAAGGATCTTGGGGTCGCGCACGTGCGTAGCGATATCGTCGGGGTAATCGACCGGTTCAACAGCTATGCACTTCTCACCCAATTCGTCGGGAGTCTCGGCAACCATATGAATCTGGTTTTGCTCACGGCCCGTCAACACGTAGTCGTAATCATCGCGGTCAAAATGCTTGACGTTGCCGGTATAGAAGTAGTGAATCTTGCCATCGCGTACAAAGGCAGAACCAGAATACGCTCCGTTCGAATCCAAATCGGAATCGGGGAACAGCACGGGGCCGTGATTCTCGTACGTCACAAAATCCTTTGTCGTCAGATGGTTCCAAAGCACTGGACCGCCATGCGCAGCATCGAACGGATCGTATTGATGATAGATGTGATACGTATCACCAATCTGAACCAAACCGTTGGGGTCGTTGAGCCAGCCAAGCTCAGGCTCCACATGGAACAGAAGCCTATCGGGGTCGGACGCGATGCGAGCCGCCGTCTCATCCTGTCCGGCACGCCACTGCTCATAGTCCGCGCGTGTCACCTTGTTTTTTTGATTTAACATCGCCGTTGACTTTCTCGTCTATGGGGAAGGACGCTCGACTCACACGAGTCGAACGCCCTTCCTCAAATGGACTTATCCTCAGATTACACTGAACGGCTCAACTAGAAGCTAACGTCGAAGCCAGCGCCAGCGCCCTCTTCATCGGTGGTCGGCACGCCCTTTGCCTTGTTGTAGGCAAAGATCAAGACGATCGGCACGATAAAGGCGATGAGATTGCCAGCCACATACCACACGAGCGTCTCGGGCGTGACGATGAGCAGGCCAAGCACGCCGGTCAGACCCTGACCGATGGCGCGCACCTCAAAGAGCTTCACGAAGGCACCGCCGCAGCCTGCACCGATGCAAGCGCAGATGAACGGGATGATCGAGTAGCGCATGTTTGCAGCGAAGATAGCGGGCTCGGAGATTCCGACCAGCGTCGGGATAAAGGACGACATGCAGATGTTGCGCTCTTTGGAGTGCTTCTTGTGAATGAGGTACATACCGATGGCGCCGCCGCCCTGGGCGATGATGGAAACCGACCAGATGGCCTGGATGTAGTTGAAGCCAGTCGTGGCAACAAGGTTTGCCTCGATACCCTGGATGAACTGATGCGTACCGGTAACGACGAGCGGCTGCAGGAACGCGGCGAAGACAAAGGCACCAAAGACGCCCATCCTGTTGTACAGGATATCGATTACGCCGGCGAGGACGTCACCGATCAGGTTGCCGAGCGGGCCGAACACGGTGAACAGGGCAACGTTAGCAAGAATCAGGGTAACGGTCGGGACAAAGACGAACGAAACGACCTCGGGGATGTACTTCTGGGCAATCTTTTCGACCTTAGCCATAAACCAGGCAGTCAGGATTGCGGGGAACACACCGCCCTGGAAAGCAACCATGGGAATGGATAGCGGACCGAAGTTCCAGTACTCAGCACCCGTCGGGTCCATAACGAACGTGTTGCGGTTCATGAGGCTCGGGTGAACCATGACGATACCGACGAGGATGCCCAGGATCGGGTTACCGCCAAAACGCTTGACCGCGCTGTACATAACCAGGACAGGCAGGTAGTCGAACGTGGTGGCGATAATGGCAAAGAAGCTTGCGAGGTTCTTGAGGAACTCGCTGTGATCGGCGAGGCTGCCCTCCATGCCAAAGAGGCCGTTGGCAACGATCAGCGACTTAAGGCCGATGATGATAGCGGCACCGACGAAGGCAGGAATGATGGGGATAAAGATGTCCGAGAACACCTTGAGGACCGAGAAGAACTTGCCTTTCTTGTCCGCCTCGGCACCCTTGACCTCGGAAGCGCTGATCTCCTTGACGCCAGTCAGAGCCATAAAGGCGTCGTAAACCTTGTTGACGGTACCGGTACCAAAGATGATCATGAGCTGGCCGCTGTTGTACAGCACGCCCTTGACGCCATCGATGTTCTCGAGCTCGGCCTTGTTGTATTTGCTCGTATCCTTGAGCACCAGACGCAGACGGGTCACGCAATGCGTGGCGCCCTCGATGTTCTCCAGTCCGCCGACGTTGTCGACGACTTGCTGGGACACTGCCTTGTAGTCCATGTTCCTCTCCATTCCTTTTCTAAATCATAAAACGGTTCGTTGCCGCTACAGAGACGCGATCGTTGCGTTTGCGCACTTGAGCGCACCGTCGGTGACGGTAAGCGCCACACCCTGGCCCTGCTTGTTGCAGAAGCGAGCGTTGAGCGCAACATCATCGACAAAGATGGTCGCGATGTCGTCGTCGACGACCAGACGCACATGGTGAGTGCCCTCGCCCTTAAAGAACAACGGACGCTCGAGGCCCATGTTGTTGACCTGGAACCACGGGTACTGGGGAGCCGGCGTGAACTCGAGC
This sequence comes from uncultured Collinsella sp., assembly GCA_900553165.1. GTDB lineage: Bacteria > Actinomycetota > Coriobacteriia > Coriobacteriales > Coriobacteriaceae > Collinsella. The sequence continues at coordinate 2,530 of USCN01000023.1, read as the reverse complement.
TTGCCCTCGCGCAGGTTGGCGCGGAACTCATAGGCAAGACCGGTCTCGGCGTCCTCGGCGAACTTGACCGAGAAGCCGGCAGCGTTACCGCCGAGCTCAATGTCGGCATCGAGCAAGTAGGTGGAGCCGGCATCCGCGGCGAGCACCTGCTCGACCTTGCCCGACTCGCAGGAAAGCTCAAAGGTCTCGACTGCCTTAGCCTCGCCAAAGGCGCCAAGCATGCTGTCGGGGAGCTTGGTGCCGAGCGTTCCGTCGGCACGCTGAACGATCTCGAGGGGCATAAAGGTGCCACCCCATAGGTAAGAGCTGGGGTCGCCGCCCTCGTCACGCGTAGGAACCCAACCAAAGAGAACGCGACGCTCGCCATCGAATGCGGTGCGAGCGGCGTAGTACGCGCGGCCGTCGAAGGAGTCGTCAGCGGGGGTAATCCAAGGACCGTTGATGGACTTGGACATGCGGTAACGGGTCTTGTTGCCGTCGCTGTACTCGGAAAAGACGAGGTACCACCAGTCGCCCATCTTAAAGAGATCAGGCATCTCAAACATGGTGTACAGGCCCGGGTTCCACCAGTCGCCCTGGAACTCCCAGTTGGTCAGATCCTTGGAGGTGAACTTGACCAGGCGGCCGGTCATCAGACGCTTGTCCTCGCCCACACGCGTGCCGAGGATGAGCATGTACTCTTCGTTCTCCTCATCCCAAAGCACAAAGGGATCGCGCCAGTTGCGGTCATCGTAACCCTCCTGGGGCGGAAGCAGCGTCTCGGCGATGTTCTTCTCCCACTTGACGGCGTCGTCGCTCGTTGCGTGAAGAAGAACCTGCTTCATCAAACGTGCGCGGACCTTATCGCGATTGCAACCAGTGTAGAGCGCATGGTACTTGTCGCCCACCTTAAACACCGTGCCGGCATAAATGTACTGGTCGACTTCCTCGTCGCCGCCACGCTCAAGGCTCTCGCCAAAGTCCTTGTAGTTGACGAAATCCTTGGTCGTAGCGAGTGCCCAGCCAAACGGCTCTCCGAAAGGTTCGGGGTTACGCGTGTCACGCTGATGATAGAGATAGAACGTGCCGTCCTCGCCGTACGGCATGATGTCGCCTACCCAAATTCCCTCAGGCTGGTAATACACCTTGTGCATCCGAGACTTCCTTTCCACGACATACTAACTCGGTACAATGGCAAGATATGTCAATCGTTTTCATATGTCAAACGTTTTCACACCAATACGTCTTTTCGCAGTTCCAGTCGTCGGCAAACGGTTGACATATGCCGGTGAACGGTCATCAGAGGCGTTTGAGGAATTCTTTTGGCACGGGATGAACTACGCGGTTTTGCCCTCGATAAGCTCAACGGGAAGCTTGATATTCGACTCGGGCTTTTCACCGTTAATAAGAGCAATGATGGATTGCGCCGCGAGCTCTCCGATGCGATCGATATCTTGACGTACGGTTGTTAAGTCAGGCATAAACGTCATAGTGCGGCGGGCACCATCCGCGCCCACGACCTTAATGTCGTCTGGAGCGCTCAAGCCGCGCTGCTTCATCACGTTGAGACAGATGGCCGCCATCGTATCGTCTCCCGCAAAGATGCCGTCAATATCGGGGTTCTCATCGAGGATCTTCGCAACGACCGTGCCCTTTTCGTCGTCGGGCTTAACGAACTCAACCTCACGGACAAGCGCGGACAAGCCGGCCTGCTCAACAACATCGAGGTAGGCATCGGTACGCTTATTGGCAGGCATGCGCATGCGGCTATTGCTGCGCAGGCACAGGATACGCCTGCAGCCGTCATCAATCAGACGGCGCGTGGCGAGCTCGCCAATGCCATAGCTGTCACTTGCAATCTGGACAGAGCCCTCGCCAAGATCGCAGTCGATGCCAACCAGGCTCAAGCCCATCTCGGCATATGCCTCGGCACCGATATTGAGGGAGTTGACGATGACGCCGTCGACCATATTGCGGCGGAGCATGTCGATATAGGAACGCTCAAGATCGGGTCGATTGGCGCTGTTGCACAGCAACATCTTAAAGCCATTTTCCGCCAACGTGCGCTCGACCGCCTGCACAACCTGAGCATGGAACGGGCTGCTCACAAAGGGAACGATCATACCGATAAGATTAAGGCGACCGTTGAGCATGGCACGGGCGATATCGTTGGGCGTATAGTTGATGCGCTCCATCGCGGCATGGACCTTATCGCGGGTCTCTTGGCTAATATAGCCGCGATTATTCAGCACGCGAGATACCGTAGTAGGCGAAACCCCCGCCACCGCTGCAACTTCCTTGATGCCAGGCTTAGCAGAATCCTTAGAACGAGCGCCCTCGCGAGCCATAGCACCCTCCCCCATCAACATGTCATACGTTTACATACGAACAAAGCATACCCCAACAACAGCGGGAAGACGGTAACAGCACAAGTAAGTAAACGACTCATCCAAATAATTAGGAGAGTTCCGCCTAAAGGGTGACTACACAGGACCCCCGCCGGGCCGCTTTGGGTTACTTTCCAAAACATTTCCGCAGGACGCAAAGGGCT
>USCN01000022.1 GCA_900553165.1 uncultured Collinsella sp. | reverse complement strand
CTTCGGGAGACGCCGCTGGACGCCGAGCCCCGGGCGGCGCCCCTCTCGGCGAAGCAGTTGATCAGGCACGAGCCGTGCGCGGCGCAGTTGCGGACGGACTTCACGCGCTTGAGGTCGTAGTGGGAGGCCTCGAGGCGCCTGTCGCCCCATCGCCTGGCGCAGAAGCGCACGAAGTCGATGAGGGTGCCGAACGAGGTGAGCTCAAGGAAGGCCCAGGCAGGCATGTCGCCGGAGTACTTCGCGTAGAGGCTCGAGCTGTAGGGGCTGCGGCCGCTCATCTTGAGCTCGCGCAGGCGGTACTCCCTGTTTGCAGTGGTAAGCGATGCCATGTAGTCGGCCACGATGGCGTAGCCGTCCTCTCCACGGTCCTCCATCTCGCGAAGCAGTGTCACCTTCTGGAAATGCTCGATGTCGAGCGTCATGCCGAGCAGGGCGTGGCGCAGCTCCTGGTCGAGCGCCGCGAGCAGGCGCAGCTGGCCGAAGTCGAGGTCTACGTAGCGGCCGTCGCGCGGGCCTCCCTCGTATTTCGAGAAGAGTTTGCGGTAGGATGCGAGCTTGAAGAAGTTGCACTTGTCGCGCAGGTAGTCCGCGGCCTCTTCCTCGGAACACAGTTCGAAGGCTACGCCCTTCTGCTTGAGGTGCTCTATCTGCTGCTCGATCGTGAGGATCGGCTTCCTATCGTGGGGTTCGGCCATGCTCGGTCTCCTGTCATTGATTTGAGAATCCTATTCTACCAGCATGTTTGCCCTGAATCCTGAAGGCCCGTTCGCCAACTCATAAGCAAGCCACCTGAGACTACTCACTTTGTTCACGAATGGCGAAGACCTGCGACCTGGGGTTTTGCAAATGGCGCGCAAGCCACCCGCGTTAATTCACTTGCGATTGCAGCTGGCGGCTTGCGGGCAAAAGGGCGGTTGAGTTTCAAAACGGGCGTTTTCGGCGCCATCGAGCCTCCAAAGGCGACCCGCCGCGCACTTTGGGACAAAAACAAAAACTCAAAGCCCTGAGTTTGAAAAAAGTTTTTGAGGTTGTCCCAGCTTTTGTCCCCGAAGCCGACGAAACGCGACATCGCGTCATTTGGCGGCACGCGTTCCGTGTCGATGCCGAAAACTGGGTGTAACTGGAGTGACGGGACGGCAGAACCGACGCCATCGAGTGGGAATAGCGGGAACTGTGTTCTGAACTCGCGTTTTAGTACTGCCGAGTATCGTCTGATGTTGTTTTGACATCGCCGCAAAGCAAAGCCACCAGCGAAATAACGGGAATAAAGGCCTCCGAACCCTCTGGTTCGGAGGCCTTTTCCTTGCATTCCTACCCGAAAACGACTCCTCGTCGAAGCCCTCCGAGCATCGGGCGGCACTATCGGGCGTGGGCGTTCTCGTAGGCCTCTTTAATCTCTGTCGGCAAACCGTCGGGAATCATGGCCCTTAGCTCGGCCTCGTTTTCGCCCTGGCTCAGCTGCCCGTAGAACCAACATTTGTACTTCAGCATGTCCAGCGCACGGTTCATGTTCGCGATCTCCGACTCCATGTGGGCCTTTCGCTCCTCGAACATGGCCTTGCGTTTGGGGTATGTTGAGGGACCCTCTGCGCACCATTCCATGAACAGCCGGATGTCCTTGATCTCCATCCCCGCCTTCTTTAGGCATTCGATGACCCGAAGCGCCTCGAGTTCCGTATCGCTGAACCGGCGAATGCCGGACGTCCGCTCCAGCCCCGGGAACAATCCCTGCTTGTCGTAATATCGCAGCGTAGAAGTGGGCAAACCGAACATCTCCGACACTTGTCCGATTGTGTACATGGCTCCTCCGAATAAATCTTAAGTTCATTCCTTGACCTAAAGTTAGGTTTAGGTATTACCTTCATTCTCGTTAATAAAACAGAGAATGCAAGGGATGTTTCGTAATGAGCAAAAAGGTTTTGATAGTCTCTTCAAGTCAACGAAAGAATGGCAATTCCGAGACGTTGGCGGACGCTTTCGCCAACGGTGCGCGGGAAGCGGGCCATAGCGTTGAGACCGTGCGCCTGCGCGAAAAGCAAATAGGCTTCTGCAGGGGCTGCCTTGCCTGCCTAAAGCTGGGTCACTGCGTTATCCAAGACGATGCCGTGGAAATTGCCGCCAAGATGCACGACGCCGATGTTCTGGTGTTCGCAACGCCCGTCTACTACTACAGCGTCTGTGGCCAGCTCAAGACCATGCTCGACCGCGCCAACCCGCTATTTGGCTCCGATTATGCATTCAGCGAGGCGTATCTATTGGCAACGGCGGCGGAGGACGGGCGCTCAACCTTCGACGGCGCGAAAAAGGCAGTGCAGGGATGGGTTGACTGTTTCTCCCGTTGCACGCTTGTTGGTACGGTTTTCGCCGGCGGCGTAAACGGCGTGGGCGATATCGCCGGGCATCCTGCTCTGGAGCAGGCGCGGCGAATGGGCATGAGAGTCTAGACGCGGCTTAGCTGCACGGAAGCAGTTTTGCACTCAAAACCATCGACAGGAGGAATCAAACATGACGATTAAGCAGACGGCAGGCAGAGATGCTCTGGGGGACTTTGCCCCCAAATTTGCACAGCTCAATGACGATGTGCTGTTCGGCGAGGTGTGGAGCCGAGAAGACGGGCTTTCCCTTCGAGACCGCAGCGTGGTAACGGTTGTGGCCCTGATGGCGCAGGGACTGACGGACTCTTCGTTTCAATATCATCTGATGTCTGCTAAGAACAACGGCGTGACCAGGACGGAGATAGCGGAAATCCTTACGCACGCGGCGTTTTATGCGGGATGGCCCAAGGCGTGGGCGGCCTTTCGTATGGCGAAGGAGGTCTGGGCGGATGGCGATGCCACCGACGCAAAGGCCGAGCACCAAAACGAGATGGCCTTTCCCATCGGTGCCCCCAACGATGCATTCGCGAAGTACTTTATCGGGCAAAGCTACCTCGCGCCCCTTTCCACCGAGCAGGTCGGCATTTACAACGTTACGTTCGAGCCCGGCTGCCGCAACAACTGGCACATCCATCACGCCAAAAGCGGTGGCGGACAGATTATCGTCTGCGTGGCTGGTCGAGGGCTTTACCAGGAATGGGGCAAACCGGCACAGGAGCTGTGCCCTGGCGATGTAGTAAATATTCCCGCGGGCGTAAAGCATTGGCACGGTGCTGCGCCCGACAGCTGGTTCTCTCATCTCGCGGTGGAGGTTCCGGGTGAGGAGGCCTCCAACGAGTGGTTGGAGCCCGTGGACGACGAGCAATACCTTAAAGCGACTGACAAGGAGGCTTAGGCATGGAGCAGTTGAAGCTGACGCAGGAGTGGGACAAGGGTTTCTCCAAAAGCGACAAGGTCGAGCACGGCAAGGCGACCTTCCACAACCGATACGGCATCACGCTCGCGGCTGACGTCTACATGCCGAAGAACGCGGAAGGCAAGTTGCCCGCCATCGCTGTCAGCGGCCCGTTTGGCGCGGTGAAGGAGCAGTCCTCCGGTCTGTATGCGCAGAAAATGGCGGAGCTGGGCTTTTTGACAATTGCCTTCGACCCGTCCTATACCGGCGAGAGCGGCGGCACGCCCCGGTATGTAGCATCGCCGGACATCAACACCGAGGACTTCTGCGCCGCGGTGGATTTCCTCTCCATGCAGGAGAACGTCGACCCGGAGCGCATCGGCATTATCGGCATTTGCGGTTGGGGCGGTATAGCGATCAATGCCGCAGCCATTGACACCCGTATCAAAGCCACTGCGGCCATGACCATGTATGACTTGACCCGCGCGACTGCCAACGGCTATTTTGACGCCGAGGATTCCGAACAGGCACGCTTTGAAAAGCGAAAAGCGCTGAACGCGCAGCGCACCGAGGACTACAAAAACGGCAGCTACGCGCTTGCCGGTGGCGTGGTCGATCCGCTGCCGGAGGACGCACCGCAGTTTGTAAAGGACTATTACGCCTACTACAAGAATCCGCGAGGCTACCACCCCCGCAGCCTGAACTCCAACGGTGGCTGGAACGTGACGTCCTCGCTGTCGTTCATGAATATGCCGATTTTGCAATACGCCGGCGAGATCCGCTCTGCCGTGTTGCTGGTACACGGCGAGAAGGCGCACTCCCGCTATTTCAGCGAAACCGCGTACAGTAAGCTGACCGGAGACAATAAGGAACTGCTCATTATTCCCGGTGCCAGCCACACCGACCTTTACGATCAGATGGACGTCATTCCGTTTGAAAAGCTGAAAGCGTTCTTTGGAGAGCATCTGAAATAAGGCATGCCTTGATTTAATGCCAAGTCTCCAGCAACGATCCTTCTAAAGAGTGGGAGTAGCTGAAACGAGGCGATTGATTAACTCCATCCGTTTTGGTTACAACGAAATGTGTCCGCGCGCCTGCGGCATGAAGGAGGGAGATTTCTATGAATATCGTTGTATTGAGTGGTAGCCCGCGCAAGGGCGCCAATACCGACACCATGGTCGAGGCGTTTGCCGAGACCGCGCGTGAGGGCGGTAATACGGTTGAGGTCGTTCGCGTTGCCAGCAAGAAGATCGCCGGCTGCTTGGGATGCCAGTACTGCTTCGCCCATGGGGGCGTCTGCGTGCAGAAGGATGACATGGCCAACGTGATCGAGTCGCTGAAAGATGCAGATATGGTCGTCTTTGCTTCGCCTATCTACTGGTTCGATATCACCGCGCAGGAAAAGGCCGCCATCGACCGTCTGTACGCTTTCGGTGCCACGGGATTCCCGTTCACCAAGACGGCCCTTCTGCTCGATAGCCACAGCCAGGGCGTCTATGATGCGGCGATCGCTATGTACAAGTCAACCTGCGCGTACTGCAAGTGGGAGGACCAGGGCATTGTCACCATCAGCGGTATGACCGAGCGCGACAGCATGGCCTCCTCGCCCAAGCTGGAAGAGGTGCGAGAGCTCGCTCGCAAGCTCGCCTAAGGACAAGAAGAACGCATGGCAATCAGCGTTGGTGGAAATGCTTGCTATCCTTACCAAGAGATAGGGGTGTATTCCCTCAAGTGCCGTATAGGAACAATTTTTAAACGCAGAAAAATAACTGAAAACAAATTAATCCGCGTTAAAATATTGTCAAACAGAAGTTCATGAGGGAAGGTTGCGTATGCGTCGCAAGGCAGACGAGCTCCTTAGGGAATGGCGAGACAGGGCTGATAGAAAACCTTTGCTGGTCAAAGGCGTGCGCCAGTGTGGCAAGACCTATCTGCTCAGAACGTACGCTCAGGATCTTTTCGAATCGGTTGTCTACGTTAATCTTGAGAACGACCGGTCGGCGCGAGCGGATTTTTCGGGCGGTCTTGACCCTCATTCGATCGTACGCGCGATCGAGGCTCGTACGGGACAGCGTATCGTGCCTGGCAAAACCTTACTGTTCATTGACGAGATCCAGGCATGCGAGGAAGCGCTCACTTCCCTTAAATACTTTTGCGAAGATGCTCCCGAGTATTACATTGCGGCTGCTGGGTCGCTTCTGGGGGTTGCCATTAACCATCAGTCGTATTCGTTCCCCGTCGGAAAGACCGACTTGATTGAGATGACTCCACTCGATTTCGAGGAGTTTCTCTGGGCGATGGGGCACGATCAGCTGGTCGACGAGATACGCTCATCATTCGAGTTTATGGGTCCTCTTGCGCCAAGCCTTCATGAAAAGGCGCTTGGGCTCTATCGGCAGTATCTTGTTGTTGGCGGAATGCCCGAGGCGGTCCAAACGTACATCGATGATCAGTCAATCATTGATGTGGCCGAAAAGCATCGGATTATTCTCGACGGATACTCCGCCGACACTAATAAATATGCTGATGAGCGCTTGAGCGCAAAGACGCGTGCGTGCTTCGATTCCATTCCACAGCAGCTTGCCAAAGAGAATCGTAAATTTCAATACAAGGTAGTGCGAGCGGGGGGCAATGCGTCTCTCTTTGGAGATGCTCTCGACTGGCTTGTATTGTCGGGTACGGTGGCGCGCTGCAGCCTAGTCGGGCAGATCGAAAGCCCTTTAGAGGCCTTCGTTAACCCTTCTGCTTTTAAAATCTATCAGGCGGATACAGGGCTGCTCGTCTCCAAGGCCGGTGCTCAACGCGCCGATATTCTTTCCGGTATCGGCGGCACATTCATGGGTGCACTTACCGAAAACTACGTTGCCCAACAGCTTTCAGCCATGGGCTATCCGCTGCATTATTGGGCGCGAGATAATCGTGCGGAAATCGACTTTGTAGTAGAGAAGCAGGGATGCTTGTCTGCGATTGAAGTCAAGGCGGGAGAGAACACAAGATCTCGAAGCCTGTCCTCACTTAAAAAGACCCATCCGGGCGTGCGCCTTATCAGGCTATCGACTAAACCCTTTGGAATGAATGATGGGCTGATGTCTGTTCCACTTTATGCGGCATTTTGTCTATAGGGATGATGCTGCTGTAATGCATGGGGCCCGGAGCGCGATGTTGCTGCACTCCGGGCCCCGCTGCTTAGTTAAACCATGACGGTTTGGCTGCCGTCGTCCTAGTCAAACAGGCTCGGCATGTCGTTTTCCTTCATGAGGGCACCGGCAGAGGGGAGGCTCTGCGCGGTGAACTTTTCGGCCGAGACGCCGGCGCCAAGAATCTCCTCGGTTGTGCCGACGGTGGTGACCGAGCGGCCTTTCTTGGCGGTGAAGGCCTGGACGCCCTGCGTATTGGTGGTCGTCTTGGTCTTGAGCAGCGACGTGTTGAAGTTCATCAGGCGGTAGTCGCTCGAGACCAGCGCGAGGTCGCGGTCATCCTTGAGCACCTGGGCATACAGCAGCTTGCTGCCGCCATAGATGGCGTTCTTCAGGCGCTTGCGGTTGGTCTTGGTGACGTATCCAGAAAGCGCGACGCGCACCACGCGGCCGTTCTCAAAGACAAACAGCACGTCGGCCTTATAGTCCTCGGGGTCGATGACCCAGATGACGCTCTCGTCGGGTTCCATCTCAAGATCGGTCGGCAGGTACGAGCCCAGCTGGGCCGACTTGGTGTCCTCAAACGCCGCAACCTTGCATTTGTACACCTGGCTCTTGTTGGTAAAGACCAGCAGCTCGTGGGTGTTGGAGGACGGGAACTCGATAAAGGGTTTGTCGCCGTCCTTGTACTTGAGCGTGGTCGCCTTCTTGAGCACGCGGTCCGTCATCTTCTTAAGGTAGCCATCGCGCGAGAGCATGATGGTCACCGGGTACTCCTCGACCTCGGGCTCCAAGCTTACCTCGATAACCTCATGGGGCTCGATCCTGCCCGTGCGGCGCGGCATCACGTACTTCTTGTTGACCGCGGCCAGCTCGTCGCTGATGACCTTCTTGATGTTCTCCTCGCTGGAGAGGATCTCCTCAAGCTCGGCGATCTCACCCTCGAGCTTAGCGATGTCCTTGGTGCGGTTGAGGATGTACTCCTCGTTGATGTTGCGGAGCTTAAGTTCGGCAACAAATTCGGCCTGGGTCTCGTCGATGTCGAAACCCTTCATAAGGTTGGGCACGACCTCGGCTTCGAGCTTGGTGCCGCGGATGATGGCGATGGCCTTGTCGATATCGAGCAAGATCGCCTCGAGGCCGTGCAGCAGGTGCAGGCGCTCGGACTTTTTGCCCAGGTCAAAGTTAATGCGGCGACGCGTGGACTCAATACGCCACTTGACCCACTCGTGCAGGATCTGGCGCACGCCCATAACGCGAGGGTAACCATCGACGAGCACGTTGAAGTTGCACGAGAACGAATCCTGCAGCGTGGTCGAGCGATAGAGCTTGGCCATGAGCTTGTCGGGGTCGACACCGCGCTTAAGATCGATGGCGATGCGCAGGCCCGAGAGGTCGGTCTCGTCGCGGATGTCAGCGATCTCCTTGACCTTGCCCTCCTTGGAGAGCTTAACGATGCGCTCGATGATGACATCGGTCTTGGTGGTGTAGGGAATCTCGTACACTTCGATGATGCGCTCTTCGGGAATCCAGCGCCAGCGGGAGCGAATCTGGAAGCTGCCAAGGCCGGTCTCGATAATCTTTTCCATCTCCTCGCGGCGGTAGATGATCTCGCCGCCGGTCGAGAAGTCGGGCATGGGCATGTACTCGAGCAGGTCGCAGTTAGGATCCTGCAGGTAGTGCATGGTGGCGGTGCAGACCTCGTTGAGGTTGAAACCGCAGATGTCGGACGCCATGGCGACGCCGATGCCCTTGTTGGCCGAGACGAGGATGTTGGGGAACGTGGTGGGCAGCAGACGCGGCTCCTTCATGGCGCCATCGTAGCTGTCGACGAAGTCGACCGGGTCCTTGTCGATGTCCTTGAAGATCTCGGCGCTGATGGGGGAGAGCTTGGCCTCGGTATAACGCGAGGCGGCGTAGCTCAGATCGCCCGAATAGTACTTGCCAAAGTTGCCCTTCGACTCCACGAAGGGGGCGAGCAGCGCCTCGTTGCCGGTGGCCAGACGCACCATTGTCTCGTAGATCGCGGCGTCGCCGTGCGGGTTGAGCTTCATGGTCTGGCCCACGATGTTGGCGCTCTTCTGGCGCTCGCCCTTGAGCAGACCCATCTTGTACATGGTGTAGAGCAGCTTGCGGTGCGAGGGCTTAAAGCCGTCGATCTCGGGGAACGCACGCGAGACGTTGACGCTCATGGCGTAGGGCATGTAGTTGACCTCGAGCGTCTGCGTGATCGGCTGATCGGTGACCTCGGAGTGCAGGCCGATGACGTTCTCGGCGTTGACCTGCTTTTTCTTTGGCTGGTTCTTCGTCTTCTTCTTTGCCACGATTTCCTCTTGAACTTCTTATGGGCCGTCGTTATCGATTTGCTGCTACTGCAGGTCCAGCTGGTCCAGGTATTCCTTGCCGTGCTCGGAGATATGGCGCTTGCGGCCCGCCTCGTCGTTGCCCAGCAACAGGTTGAACATGGTCTCCATCTTGGTGACGTCCTCGGGCTCCACCTTGATCAGGCGGCGCGTCTCGGGGTTCATGGTGGTGAGCCACATCATGTCCGGATCGTTCTCACCAAGACCCTTTGAGCGGTTGATGGAGCACTTTTGGTCGCCGATTTCCTTGAGGATGCCGTTCTTCTCGAGCTCGGTGTAGGCAAAGTAGGTCTTCTCTTTGCAGTTGATCTCGTAGAGCGGCGACTCGGCGATATACACGTAGCCTTCGTCGATGAGCGTGGGCACCAGGCGGTAGAGCATGGTGAGCACGAGCGTGCGGATGTGGTAACCGTCGACGTCGGCGTCCGTACAGATGATGACCTTGTTCCAGTTGAGGTTGTCCAGGTCGAAGGCGCCGAGGTTCTTGATGCGCTTGTCTTTGATCTCCACGCCGCAGCCCAGCACGCGCATGAGGTCCATGATGATGTCGGACTTAAAGATGCGCGGGTAGTCCTCCTTCAGGCAGTTGAGGATCTTACCGCGGACGGGCATAACGCCCTGGAACTCGGCATCGCGCGAGGTGCGAATGGCGCCTGCTGCCGAGTCGCCCTCTACGATGTAAATCTCGCGACGGCTCTTGTCCTTGGAGCGGCAGTCGATGAACTTCTGCACGCGGTTGGCCATGTCGGTCTTTTGCTGCAGGTTGGTCTTGATGCTCTGGCGCGTCTTCTCGGCATTCTCGCGCGAGCGCTTGTTGATGAGCACCTGCTCCATGATCTTGTTGGCGGCGTCCTTGTTTTCGATCAAGTAGGTCGAGAGACGCTCCTTAAAGAAAGCCGTCATAGCCTGCTGGATAAAGCGGTTGTTGATGGCCTTCTTGGTCTGGTTCTCGTAGGACGTCTGGGTGGAGAAGCAGTTGGTCACCAGCACTAGGCAGTCCTGGACGTCCTGCCACTTAATGCCGCTCTCATTTTTGTTGTACTTGCCCTGTTGCTTGATGTAGGCATCGATGGCGCTAGTGAGGGCGCTGCGGGCAGCCTTCTCGGGCGAGCCGCCGTTCTCGAGCCACGATGAGTTGTGGTAGTACTCCTGCATCATGAAGGTGCGCGAGAAGCACATGCACGCGGTGATTTTTACGTTGTAGTCGGGCAGGTCCTCGCGGTCGCGACCGCGACGGTCGGCCTCGATAAAGAAGGGCTCGGTAAGGTAGTCGGTACCGACCTTCTCGAGCACGTAGTCCTCGATGCCCTTGGGGTAGCAAAAGTCCTCTTCGGAAAACTCGCCATCGTCGCCCTCAATGCGCAGGCGGAAGGTCACGTTGGCGTTGACCACGGCCTGACGGCGCATGGTCTCGCGATACCAATCGTGGGGAATGCTAATCGAGGTAAAGACCTCAAGATCGGGGCGCCACTTGATAGTGGTGCCGGTGCGGTTCTCGTCGCTAGGCTCAATCTCGAGTGCCTTCTTTTTGGCGCCGACGACCTTGCCCTTCTTAAAGTGTAAGGAGTACTTGTTGCCGTCACGCCAGACGGTGACGTCCATGTACTCGGAAGCGTACTGGGTCGCGCACGAGCCCAGGCCGTTGGTGCCGAGCGAGAAATCGTAGTCGCCGCCCTGGTTGTTGTTATACTTGCCGCCGGCATAGAGCTCGCAAAAGACAAGTTCCCAGTTAAAGCGTTTCTCGGAGGGGTTCCAGTCGAGCGGGCAGCCGCGGCCGTTGTCCTCTACCTGAATGGAACCATCGCGAAAGGCGGTAAGGGTGATGAGCTTGCCGTAGCCCTGGCGCGCCTCGTCAACGGCGTTGGACAGGATCTCGAAGGCGGCATGCGCGCAGCCGTCGAGCCCGTCCGAGCCAAAGATAACGGCAGGGCGCAGGCGTACGCGCTCCTCGTCCTTGAGCTGACGAATACTGTCGTTACCATAGTTTGCGGTGTTTTTTGCCATGCTCGCTCTCTTGGTACTTCCTCTTGTGTATTTAAGTCGTATAGATAGTCAAGGTAGCATAGCCCAGCCCGTGGGCGATTCCAACCAACACGAAATCCATCGAACAATCGTTCGGATTAACAGGGATAGTGTTTAGTGGTAGCGCGGCATTGTTAAACAAATTTGGATACAGATGAATTTTATTTAATAGGGATCTAGTTTTACTAAACAAAATCGAACGATGCTGATCGCACGAGCGGGCACATCGATCGACTATCAATCACGTTTACTCGGACAAAACCGAGTCGGTTCTGTCCGAGTAAGTTTGAATAGTGAACCGAAGTTGTAATGTCCGCATGGCGATGACAGACATGGTTTTCATAATGACAGATATAGTTGACATCCTTTGATGGATGCAATATATTTCTGTCATGTTGCAACGGATATCTGTCCATTACTACGAAAGGAACTCCATGCCGGGCAAAAGGAACCTACGCATGAAGGCGGCGCGCGCGGCGGTTGGCCTTTCGCAAGCTGACTTGGCCGAGGCCGTGGGCGTTACGCGCCAGACCATCGGCCTTATCGAGGCGGGCGGCTACAACCCCACGCTCAACTTGTGTGTGGCAATCTGTAAAGCGCTGCGCGTTACGTTGAACGATCTGTTTTGGGAAGACGGGATCGACGTCGACCCTAACGCTCTTTAGGAGTTCGCTATGAAATTTGAAGATTTAAAACTCGTGCAAAAGTGGCGTGAATATGCCGGCCCAAAGGATGAGCGCCTGGAGGCTGAGAGCGCGAAGGTCTACAAGATTGGTTTCGTGCTGCTTTCGTTTGGCATGTTGATGATCTTTTTCTACCAGTTTATAGCTCGACAGGTTGCGTGGGTTCACAGCGACGCCAGTGAAATGCCGCATGGCTTTGCAACGCCGTTCGAGGCAGCCATGTATTTGTGGCTCGTTCTCGTGATGTTGATTTGCGCAGGACTGCAAACGCGGAATGGCTATGTCGATACCAATCGTTTTGGGCAAACCGAGTATCTTCCTGTTGGATATTTCCTGCTTCTCAGCGGTCTTAGCGGCGCCGCGTTCGCGCTTGTTATTGCCGCAATGCGCTGTATCGCTGAGGCGCAGATCGTACCGCTCGAAAGCGTCTTTTGGTTGGCGAACCTGGCCACGGGCGTGTTCTGCGGCGCGACGATTTTCGCGGCCACGTTTGCTGTCCTGTGCGCAACGTTTTTCACGGCGAAAAGACGCCGTGCCAAGCTCGAGGCAGAACTCAACTCCTCTGACGACATCTAATGCGTAATGGGCTGGCTCTGGGTATCCAGAACCAGCCCATTTGATGTTCGATGAGCCGAGTCGGCGTCTCTCGCAAAGGTAACTGGGAGCTAGCGAGGCGTATCCGAATTGACCTCATCGGCGGTGTCGTTTTCGAGCGCCGTGCGGCGGGCGCTGTAGGCGACGAGGCCGG
>USCN01000021.1 GCA_900553165.1 uncultured Collinsella sp. | reverse complement strand
GCCAACGGCGGCGTCCTGACGCCGGCGACCGACCTGCCCGAGGAGACTTGGGACGAGGCCTGCGAGTACACCTTTGACGACGCGCCGTACAAAAAGCGCGTGTACTGGGGCTTTGGCAAGGCGGAGCCTGCTGACGAGCTGGTCGAGGGTCCCAACATCAAGCCGTGGCCCGCGATGGAGCCCCTCGGCGGCGACATCCTGCTCAGGGTGTGCTCCAAGATCATGGACCCGGTCACCACGACCGACGAGCTCATTCCTTCGGGCGAGACGAGTTCCTTCCGCTCCAACCCGCTAGGCTTGGCCGAGTTTACGCTCAGCCGCCGGGACCCTGCCTACGTGGGTCGCTCCAAGGAGGTCGACGCGGTGGAAAAGCGCCGCGTTGCCGGTGAGGCGGCAGGCGACCTGGCGGCACTCGGTGCCGAGCTTGCCGGCGTGTTTGAGGCGCTGACCGGCGCGGGTGTCGCGGCCGATGCCAAGGCGACCGAGTTCGGTTCCATGATTTACGCCAAGAAGCCTGGCGACGGCAGCGCCCGCGAGCAGGCCGCGAGCTGCCAGCGCGTAATTGGCGGCCTGGCCAACATCGTCCACGAGTACGCCACCAAGCGCTATCGCTCCAACGTGATGAACTGGGGCATGGTGCCCTTCCAGATGGAGGCCGAGCCCAACTTTGAGGTGGGCGATTACGTCTTTGTGCCGGGTATCCGTGCCGCGCTCGATGGCGACCTGAAGGACATCGCCGCCTACGTGGTGCGCGCCGATGGTGCGGTCGAGCAGATTGAGCTCTACATTGCCGATATGACGGCAGAGGAGCGTGCCATCGTCAAGGCCGGCTGCCTGATCAACTACAACAAGTTCAAGGCCGCTGCCGAGTAGCGCACATACTTGTCCGCCCGGGGCTTACCCTTCCCCGCCCGCTCACGCGCTTCGCGAGGGTCGCGTCAGAGAAAGGTATAACCGGGGCTACTTGTTAAGTGCTGCTCGTTGGGTCTTGAGGGGCGCTAAAATCGAGGTTGCAACTCTCCTCTATGGGGGAGTGCGCCTTTGTTTATATGCTATCTAGAATTGACAGTATGAAGTTGGCGCTTTAAAGTGAGCTCAAAACACTCTCGTTTGTGGAGTTGAAGATGAAGCGTCGCACTTCTGTTTTGTTGCTGTTGGTGGCTTGCGTCGTCGCTGCTGCGGGCGTGGTCCTATTTGGCTCGCTAATCTTCTATGGGCCGAGTGGGATTGAGCAGACGGTCGAGATGGCGTCCCTTGTTGCATCGATGCCCGGGCAAATGATTTCGGACGTTACAAAGCCCGATGAGATAACGCTCGATATCGAGGAAACGCCGGGCATTCTAAGCATAAGCAACTACCCCATGATTGAACTTGGCTCGTCTCGCTATACCAAGGACGAGAAGTTGTCCCGACAGGCGCTGGACTTGCTAAACGGTCGTTCGTTCAAACGCTGGGACGGTTGGGATGCCTATGAGCGCCGACGTGGTTTTGTGAACGGTGGCTACCATACAACGCTGAAGCTGTATTCATCTGATGGCAAACTGATGCGCACCGTTAACTACAATCCGGAATACGCAAAAGCCGGAGGTGGGGACGGCGTCTATATCCAAGATGGCGGCGTGACCTACATTCTTGAAGGCGACCAGCAGCAGGTGATCGATTTTTTGGATCGTTGCGAGATGGACGCGTACGACCAGACCTGCCTGCCCGACCCGCAAACTGCGCGCGATAGTGGGTCTGCTCGTACATGGCTGTTCGAGGATGAGATGCCCTGAAACGCCGTATCGGGAAGCACGGGCTCGGCAAAAGAGTAGGGAACGCGACCACCACAAAGGTGCCCCTTTGTGGTGGTTTTCGGTCTGTCTCGATCTGTAACATCTTGGCCGCTAAAAGTGGGCTTGGTGTTACAGATTTAGATTTTCGATCCGGGTGTCTTCTGTCTGTCTCGATCTGTAACAGGTAGACCCCTATTTGCCGAGTAGTTGTTACAGATTTAGATAAATGGGAGCTGCTGAACATTTCATCTCGATCTGTAACATCTGGGGTCAAAAACGGCCGCTAGATGTTACAGATCGAGACAGATGAGCGCCGGAGTCGAAAATCACCACAAAGGTGCCTGTCCCCTTTGTGGTGGTGGGGGGCGGGCTCGATGTTATTGTGATCGCTGGGCAGCATTTTAATGAATGTCTCTACAGGATTTCATCTGGGGTGGCGGGTTTGGTTGTTTTGGGGATGCCGAGTTTGGACGACGCGAAATCGTCAACATTGTCCTTAATTCCGTCTTTGGTGTAGACGGTGACCATATAGGTGCTGTGTCCGAATTCGCTCTTGTCGCGTGTTGCCCAGGCCTGCCAGTAGGCGGCCCCACTTCGCCCTTCGATTTTTCCGACACGGCGGAGTTCTGTTCGCTTTAATTTCTGGTTGCTATAGATGGTTCGACCGTCCTCCTCGGTGAGCCCGCACTGTCCAAGCATCTTGTCGAGGACTTGGTTCATGTGGCGCTCATCGGTGTTTGGTGCGTAGTCGTAGGCGAGGGTGATGGAGTCGAGTGGCTGGTCGTCGATCAGATAGTTTAGCGCCTGAGGTTCAAGGCAGAAATGGGGGGAGCATCCGTCGATCTGACCGAGCAGTGGCAACTTTGACTGCCAAAATCCGGTGGGAATTCTATCTTCGTAAAACACGCCGCGGCAGATAAAGGAGAGCGAGGTGGCACGCGAGCCGGCGTCGACCATCCCGCACAAATCGAAGGGCGAGGCGATACCGAGGGAAAAGGGCGTGATGACGATAAGGAAGAGCATCACGATGGGTACGGCGAGAATGGCGATGACGTTGCGACCGGTGGAATGAGACGGCTTCATATGATCTCCCCGAAACAAAAAGCTGTTGAGGATAGATAGAAATAGATAAATTCAGATAACAAATTAAGTTTAATCTCATGGCGTGAGATGGTCGACCGTTAGCGTCGAAACCCACCACAAAGGTGCCTGTCTCCTTTGTGGTGGTGGGGAGCGAGCGGCTTCTTTTGGTGATAGTGTTAGCTGACGGTATCATTAGGGCAAATGACGCAGATCTGCATTGCGAGGTGTTTTGCTGTGAGTCGCTCTGCCCGTATTGGATTGATTGCTCTGGCGCTTGCGATCGCCGTGGTTGGTGTGGGCGTTGTCGGTATGGCATTTCTGCCTGCTGCGGTGACGGAGCCGGTGGTTAAGCCTGTGACTCAATCAGTCGAACTTCTGACCGGCGACGAAAAACCCGAGACCATTACTGTTGATTTTGATGAGAAACCGGCAGCGCTGGGCATTAGCAATTATCCGCGCATTCAGCTTGGGGCCATGCGCTACACCATGGACGCGAGCCTAATCAGCAAAGCAACCGAGCTGCTCAAAGGCAAAACCTTTAAGCGTTGGTACGGATATGCGTCCTATCGGGCAAAAGCGAACGACATGGTTGGCGGATGCCACTCTTCCATCGAGCTGGATACCGCGAACGGCGCAAAGCTATGTGATGTCTCGTACGATCCGGGTTACGAGGGCAATGAGGGTCCGGGCATCTACATCATGGACGGCGATGTGGCCTATGTCATGGAGGGCGACCAGACCGAGCTCAACGAGTTTATGGGTCAGTGCATTCAGGATGCCTATGAACAGACCTGCTTGCCCGACCTGCAGGCTGCACGCGATAGTGGGTCTGCTCGTACATGGCTATTCGAGGATGAGATACCCTGGAACGCCGAATCGGGAAGCACGGGCTCGTCAAAAGAGTAGAGAACGCGACCACCACAAAGGTGCCCCTTTGCGGTGGTTTTCAGTCTGTCTCGATCTGTAACATCTGGGCCGTTAAAAGTGGGCTTGGTGTTACAGATTTAGATTATCGATTCGGGTGTCTTCTGTTTATCTCGATCTGTAACAGATGGACCCTTATTTGCCGAGTAGTTGTTACAGATTTAGACAAACGGGCGCTGCCGATCATTTCATCTCGATCTGTAACATCTGGACCCAAAAACGGCTGCTAGATGTTACAGATCGAGACGGTTGGTCGTCGGGGATGCAGTGGGTCGGCGTCTCAGTACCCTATCCTTCAATCACTCAGAAAATCTTATATATAGAGACTTAGATTTGTGTATAAGAACGCGCAAAGCTGGCAACAATACTTCTCGAACAACGTGAAGCCGCCCCGTAGGGCGGCCACCCCAAGAGAGGTGATTCCATGAGAATCGATAAGCTAGCAATGACGTCGCGCGAGGCGCTGCAGACTGCCATGAGCACGGCTGCCGACGCGCAGGCCGGCGCGGTGGAGCCGATTCACCTGCTGTCCGCCCTGCTCGGTGCCGGCGAGCGCAATATCTCCGTGATTATCGAGCGCATCGGCGCCGACCCGGCTCAGCTTGCACGCTCCACACAGGATGCCATCGACCACGCGCCCAAGGTTTCGGGCGAGGGCCAGCAGATGGGTCTTTCCAATGAGCTCGTCCGTGTCATCGAGAAGGCCGAGAAAAAGGCCACCAAGATGGGCGACAGCTTTGTGGTGACCGAGCATCTGCTGATGGCGCTTGCCGAGGACAAGGGCGACGCGGGCCGCGTGCTGCGCGACGCCGGCGTGACCAAGGAGCGCATCGAGCAGGTCTACGAGGAGCTGCGTGGCGATGACCGCGTGACGTCTGCCGAGGACAAGACCCAGTTTGAGGCGCTGGAGCAGTACGGCCGCAATATCTGCGACCTTGCCCGCGCCGGTAAGCTCGACCCGGTCATCGGCCGTACCGACGAGATCCGTCGTACCATCCAGGTCCTGTCCCGTCGCACCAAGAACAACCCCGTGCTCATCGGCGAGCCGGGCGTTGGTAAAACGGCTATCGTCGAGGGCATCGCCCAACGTATCGTGGCCGGCGATGTGCCGAGCACCCTGCGCGATCGCGACCTCATCGAGCTCGACATGAGTGCGCTGGTCGCCGGCGCCAAGTACCGCGGCGAGTTCGAGGACCGTTTGAAGGCTGTGCTCAAGGAAGTGCAAAAGTCCGAGGGCAAGGTCATCCTGTTCATTGATGAGCTCCACACCATCGTGGGCGCGGGTGCCACCGAGGGCTCCATGGACGCCGGCAACATCCTCAAGCCGGCGCTCGCCCGTGGCGACCTGCATGCGATCGGCGCGACCACGCTCGACGAATACCGCAAGTACATCGAGAAGGACGCGGCGCTCGCCCGTCGTTTCCAGACCGTGATGGTGAGCGAGCCTACCGTCGAGGACACCATCTCGATCCTGCGTGGCCTCAAGGAGAAGTACGAGATCTTCCACGGCGTGCACATCACCGATAGCGCGCTCGTGGCCGCCGCCGACCTCTCCGATCGCTATATCGCCGACCGCTTCCTGCCCGACAAGGCCATCGACCTGGTCGACGAGGCCGCAAGCCGTCTGCGCATGGAGCTCGACAGCATGCCGGTCGAGATCGACGCCACCACGCGTCAGCTCACCCAGCTGCAGATCGAGGAGCAGGCGCTCATGAAAGAGACCGACGACGCCTCCAAGGAGCGTCTGGAGGCTCTGCGCCAAGAGATTGCCGAGGTCCAGGAAAAACTCAACGTGCAAAAGGCCGGCTGGCTCAACCAGAAGAACGCCATCGACCACGTGCAGGAGCTCAAGGGACAGCTTGACGAGGCCAAGAGCGAAGAGGAGCGCGCGACGCGCAACGGCGATCTGGGCCGTGCGTCCGAGCTGCGCTACTCCGTGATTCCGGGTTTGCAGCAGCAGATTCAGGATTCCGAGGCTGCGCTCGAGGCACAAAAGCAGCAGGACGGCGAGGGCCTCAACGAGCAGGTGACCTCCGATGAGATCGCCGAGGTCGTGAGCGCTTGGACCGGCGTGCCCGTGTCCAAGATGATGCAGGGCGAGCTCGACAAGCTCAAGGGCTTGGAGGGCGAGCTACATAAGCGCGTCATCGGTCAGGACGAGGCCGTCTCCGCCGTCGCCGCAGCCGTGCGCCGCAGTCGTGCGGGCCTCTCCGATCCGGACAAGCCCATCGGCAGCTTCTTCTTCCTGGGCCCCACCGGCGTAGGCAAGACCGAGCTCGCCAAGGCGCTGGCCGAGTGCCTGTTCGATGACGAGCGCGCGCTCGTGCGTATCGACATGTCCGAGTATATGGAGAAGTTCAGCGTCCAGCGTCTGATCGGTGCGCCCCCGGGATACGTGGGCTACGACGAGGGCGGGCAGCTCACCGAGGCCGTGCGCCGTCGTCCGTACTCCGTGATCTTGCTCGACGAGATGGAGAAGGCCCATCCAGATGTCTTTAACGTGCTACTACAGGTGCTTGACGACGGCCGTCTGACCGACGGTCAGGGTCGCCAGGTGTCCTTCAAGAACACGATCATTATCATGACGTCTAATGTGGGCTCCAAGGCTATCGCCGAGCTTTCCGGCAAGGACGAGGAGGAGATGCGCCATCAGGTCGACGCGGCCATGGCTCAGACCTTCCGCCCCGAGTTCCTCAACCGTATCGACGATATCGTGGTGTTCCATCCGCTCGGCATGGCGCAGATCGAGAAGATCGTCGACATTCAGCTCGCCGACGTCCGCGCGCGTCTGGCCAAGGAGCGCATGACGCTTGCCATCACCCCGGCGGCCAAGCAGATGCTCGCCGTGGGCGGCCTGGATCCGGTCTTTGGCGCCCGTCCGCTCAAGCGTCTGGTGCAACGCGAGGTCGTGGATGCCATCGCGGCCGCCATCATCGACGGTACGGTGCGCGAGGGCGATCAGGTGACGGTCGATGTCGACAAGGACGGCGGCTTTACCGTCGTGTGCGACAACACGCCGTCGGCCACCTACGAGGTCCCCGACGCCGAGTAGATTTTTGGGACATGCCTTAAAATCTACCAGCTCGTCTCTAAACGCCAAGGGCGACGGATCCAATTGGGTCCGTCGCCCTTTTTCGTGCGACAATCGATGATGTTGAACGTGAGTACATGGCAAGGAGATATGCAGATGAAAGACGAGAACAAGACGAACGCGCCGGCCCCCAAGCCTGCACCCGCCGTGCCTAAGCCGGCGCCCAAACCGCGCGACCCCTTCATTCGTGCCGAGAACGAGGACGACGACGGCTACGATCCTTATAGCGATCGTCGCCCCGAGCGCGAGCCCCTCTTCGAAGCCGACCCCTGGCGTTAAGTAGCTCATTTGGGACGGGGCTTTTTTAGCTACTTTGTTTTCGGCTAGAGGCGTTCATGCCTGCCCCCCTCGGCCGCTCGATATCCTCCGGGAGGGGCCACTAATAGAAAACTTGCTTATCCATTAATCAAGATACGCATAATCTTGCTCTCCTGCTAATCAAGAATCGTTATAATCTTGATTAGCAGGAGAGCAAGATTGGAGAATTATGGCATTCAACGACTTGGTGGCTCAAAAAATAAAGGACTTTGAGCAACAGGGGATTCCGCAGGTCTTTGAGCGCGACCTTGATCTGGGCAACCCGCAGGAGCCAAAGCGCGACAACATCGTATATGTGATTGTGGGCGCCCGTCGTTGTGGAAAGACGTATCGCCTGTATCAGGAGATACGGCGGCTTCAGGGCCGGGGCGTCGAGCTTGACCGGATGCTTTACTTTAATTTTGAGGACGAGCGCTTGCGCCCGTATGAGCCATCGCTGCTGGCGGACGTGCTTGACACGTTCTATGCGCTGCATCCTGCTGCTCGAACCGAGGGCGCTTACATTTTCTTTGACGAGATCCAGGAAATTCCCGAATGGGGTGCGTTTCTGCGGCGTGTAGTCGATACGGAGAAAGCGACCGTCTATGTGACGGGATCTTCTTCTAAGATGCTGTCCTCAGAACTTAAGAGCGAGTTCAGGGGTCGTTCTCTTATACGAGAGCTTTTTCCGTTGAGTTTTTCGGAATACGTTCGATATAAGACGGGGAGCGTTTTCGAGCCAGATGCGACCTTTTCCCCAAGCGATGCAGCGCTGCTTCGACATCATCTGATCGGATATCTTGAACGAGGGGGATTCATCGCGACACTTGAGCAGACGCCCGCAGACGCGATTCAGCTGCTACAGGAATATGCTTCGCGAACGGTCGCCATGGACGTCGTTGAACGTTACGACGTCAAGAACCCTCGCCTGGCATCTCTGTTTCTGACGCGGTGTATGGCATCTTCGGGACGAGAGCTGTCGGTGAACAAAGTGTACAACGAGTTCAAGAGCAGGCAGATACCCGTCAGTCGTAATTCGCTCAGCGACTTACTTGAGTATTATGAGGATGCCTACCTGCTGTTCTCCGTGCCGGAGTTCACGCGTTCACTGGCAAATAACATGCGGTCTGCGTCTAAGGTCTACGCTGTCGATCCTGCGATGTTTGGAGCATTCTCTCCCGCATCGGCATTGGACCAGGGCCAGAGGCTCGAGACCGCAGTGTTCAACGCGCTAAGAAGAAGGACTCCCGCGGTGAGGGTCGGATCGGTCTGCCGCTTGCTGATCAAAGAGAAGAGCAAAAACCATGAGGTGGACTTTGTGGCTGGGGACGCACTTCTCATGCGGGCTTATGGCCTGATTCAGGTGAGTGTGGATATGGCAAGTGAGAAAACGCGCGAGCGCGAAATTGCCGCGCTTGATGCCTCGATGGCCCAGTTCGATCTTGGCGAGTCGGCAATCGTTACCATGGATGAGCAGGCCGATATTCCATGCGAGCACGGTGTGGTACACGTTGTTCCCGCATGGAAGTGGCTCCTTGCCTAATCATCTATGGACCTGTGGGGTCAGGACTTCCTGGCTCCTTCATCACGGTTGGGGAGCACCTTGCTGCGCCAGGCTAGTCCTGGGCTTTGATACTCGGCAGCAGGATCTGCGCGAGGTAGTCGGTCTCGAGTTTGGTCGCGGCGTCTGCGTTGCCGTCTTTGCCAACCAGGTCGTTCTTGATCTGACTATAGGTGTAGCGGTTGCCGGTCGTCAGCTCGACAAGCTCAATGGCCGTGTCCATGGGGTAGGTCGACACGGGATTCTGGGTGCGCCCGTTGATAGTCTGGGGCACCACGTACGGATAGACGGGGCCGCTGGCATAGACGGTATAACCGTTGCCCAGGCTGACCGTGCCCAAAACCGTATCGCCGTCATCGGGCGTAAAGGTCTCGCCATCGCGCACGGCGACGAGCGTCACGAGCGGCGTATTGGCGTCGTCGCCCAGATAGATGCATAGCGTGCTTCCGTTTTGCCAAGTTGCGACCTTGCCGTACCACTCGACGGGAATATCGAGCTGGTAGAGGTCGGTTGCCTTGTGGCGAGCGTCAGCATCACGGGACGCCTGTGCCTTTTGCGCGCTCACGGCATTGACGGCGGCGTCGCGCCGCGCGGTTGCTGCCTGCTGGAGCACTTTGGCAGCCGCGGCGGAGCTCGCACCGCCCTCCTCGGCATACTTGGCGGCGGCATCGATCTGGTCGTCAGTCACCGTGTCGGCCGAAGGCACCTTGAGCTTAAAGGTGGCCTGGGCACTTAAATCCTGTCCATCGCTCTTAACGGTGACCTGCGTCTTGGTGGTCGGGACGGTATAGATGGTGCCGTCGGCCGCGATGGGGGAGGCAGCGATGGAGAGCGTGTAATCGCCGGGCAGCAGTTTGATGCCGCGGCCGTGCTCGTCAACGTAGAGCGTTTCGCTCACGGAAGAACCGTCGGAATCTTGTCCGCTCACCTGCACGGGAATCTTGGAGCCAGTTGAGCAGTCGAGGCCCGCGGCATGCACGCCAATCTGCACCGACATCATGGTATGGGCGTTTGCGGCAAGCACGGCAGCCTGCTCTTGCTGATATCCGTTCCAGGCAGCATAGCCTGCACCGCCGGCGACGAGCGCGACGGCCACGACACCGGCGACCATCAGATTGCGGCGCTTGGGCGACATCTTGCGATGGCGGACCTCGGCCTCGCGTGCCGAGGGAACGGACGGCAGGGGAATATCGCCCATGGCGATGGTCTCGTCCACGGCAGGAGCGGAGCCCAGGCCGGGAAGCTCGCGGGTCAGCGAATCTTCGGCCGGCAAGCTGTCGAGCAAGATGGTTTCCTCGCTCGTGTCGGATTCGGGCTGGTCATCGGCCTCGCATTCGGTGTCTTCGTGATCTGCCTCATCTTCGGCAGGCTCAACGTCGTCTGCATCCTGATCATCGGACTGCGCCTCGGCTTCCGACTCATCCTGCACATCAACGCCCGAATCGTCAAACGCAATCTCATCAAGTGAAATCCGGTCTAAGCTCTCCAAGGCCTCAGCGCAAGCTTCTGCATCTTGGGCCGCATCCTCTTGGCCCATCGTCTCATCTTTCATATATCCCCCAAGCTCAATATCGGGACAACACTGTACCCAAAAATGGAGCCATATAAAGCGCGTGCGAAATATAAGATCCGATTTAACTCGAGCGCATCGTTCGGCCGCATCCTCGCGGCAGCAAAAGGCCCCCGGAACGCGAACGAATCACATTCCGGGGGCTCTGCAATGCGTTGAGTTGCGCGGAGCCGGCTATGCTGCTTCGCGCCCAAGCGATGTCTGCGTCAGGCGCGTTACTCGGCGTGAGCGTAATCAACCTTGGCGCGGCGGGCGGTAGCCTTCTCCCAATCGCTGGTGCCCTCAAAGACATCCTGCTTGTAGGGATTGCGGCCGAGCTTCTTGGCACGGTAGGCGATGTAGATGATCGCGGCGACGTTGGCGACCAGTGCGGCGATCGAGACCGCGGTAGCGGCGCCGGGGTCGAGTGTGGAGTGGGTCACAAAGATGGACTCCTCCTGGAAGTACGGGAACACCTGGGCAAACATGCACCAAATGGCCAGCGTAAAGGCGCGGTTCTGGATCCAGCCGCCCTTGTTCCAGATAAAGGCGGCGACGGTGGGCGCCAGCAGCAGCGCAAAGCCGCAGAACCAGGAGTGGGTGGGCAGGCAGTTGTAGGTGTAGCAGAAGTTCCAGATATCGTAGGCGATAATGTAGACCCAGGTCATATCGGGCCACAGCATGTCGGTCTGATCCTCGGAGGCGTAGACGCTCCACCAACCGGTCATGCAGAAGATGTTGATGATGCCCGCGATGCCGTTGAACACGTTGTTCCAGCCGGCCAGCTGCGTGGCGCCCTCGGAGGTGACCCAGGTGGACTCGCCCAGGACAAAGAAGTGATAGGCGCTCTCGAAGTCGGACACGACGGCGATCATGATGTTGATGGCGACGATCACAAACGGCCACGCGCGGAACCAATGCGCCTTGCCGATCTTGCCCCACTGGTACTTAATGGCAATGAAGCCCCAGCAGCCGGCGAGCGCCGCGTATACCTTGGCGTAGTGGAACCAGCTGTTCTGGTACACATGGGTGGGGTTGGTGAGCGCCCACTCGGCACCCTGCGAAACGCCCACGGCGATGGCGACGCAGTAGATGGTCATGGCCAGCGGAGCCACGCCAAAGATGATGGCCGCGCCGAGCTTGGTGCGGCGGCCGACCTCGTTGAGCACGATCAGGCCGATAAAGACCATGGCCCAGCCGGCCCAGTGGATAAGGGTGTCGCTACCCCAAACATCGAACAGCATGCTGCTCTCCTTTCACACGCCCGCGGCCCCTCTTCTGATCGCGGGCAGTTTGGCCAAATGTCGTCAGTTCTGGGGCTTGCGCTCCGGATACTTGGCGGTATAGCCCTCGATGTGGAGTGTCGAGGCGATGATTTCCTTGACCGTTTCGTCGGGCACATCGGGGTGCGTGCGGATATACATCAAAAGGCCCATGATGAGGGTGTAGAACGTCTCGTAGACATGGTCGATGCGTAGCTCATGATGGGCGACAAAATCCACTACGGTGGTGTCGCAGATATACTGCGCCACGCGCTGGACCACGTTGTGCAAAAAGCCGCCGTAGAGCGCGCCGCTGCTCGAGGTAAGCGTGCTCGGCAGCTCGTGGCCGCTGGCGACCAGGCGCTTAAAGAGCGGGGCGACGGTGTCGAGCGCGCCCTCGATATCACCGACGGTGCGGTCGGCGTTCCACCGCTCGAGTTCGGAGATAAAGCCGTCGATCGCCTCGTCCATAACAGCGGTGACGGCGGCGTCCATGTCGGCGAAGTAGTGGTAGAACAATGAACGCGTGCAGCCGGCTCGCTTGGTCACGGCCGATACCGATAGGTGGGACACGCCCAGCTCGGAGCTTACGGTGCGCACGGCATCGAGGAGCGCGGTGTATACCGTATCCACCAGTTTGAGAAGCAGGAGATGATCGTTGTCTGCAAGCCGGAAGAATCCAAGATGTGGTTCGACAAGTTATGGCAGAACACGGTAGATTTGTTCCGTT
>USCN01000020.1 GCA_900553165.1 uncultured Collinsella sp. | reverse complement strand
TCGGTACCGTTGTCGACGAGTCCCTGGGCGATCAGGTGCGTATCACCGTCATCGCTACGGGCTTCTCCGACTCCAACGTCAACCGTCAGGACGAGCTCTTTGCTGCTCAGCAGTCTCAGAGCAAGGCCGCTGCCTCCGCTGAGCCGCAGCGCACCGCTCCTGCCACGAGCCCGGCTCAGGCCGCTCCGACCCGCAACGTCGGTGGCACCGAGCTTCCTAACTTCGGCAACGATCAGTTCGAGCTTCCCGACTTCCTGAAGCGCGGTAGCTTCTAAGTCGTTCTTTGCATTGTTGTGCACAGGGGCGTGTCCGTATGGACGCGCCCTTTTTATTTCGACTTTGTAAACTAGAACCTCCAATCTCTTTACGTTCCCTTTACGATTGCCTCCAGCGCAGCAGGTATCCTTTTAGAGAAGTATGACAGCCGTATAAACGCGGGCTGTAGCGGCGACGCCGCGTACTTGTGTTATTAGGAGGCTTTAGTATGTCAGCACGTGCGGACAACGTTTCGCGTGTCGACCATGATGGAGTTACGTTGGTGGAAGGCGCGACATCCGATGTTCGCTTTGCCTTCACCGAGCGTGCCGGTGGCGTTTCCGAAGATGCGTACTCCTCACTCAACTTGGGCTCGCATGTTGGCGATGACCCCTTTGCTGTTCAAGAAAATCGTCGTCGCGCGCTCGAGGCTATGGGTGCCGCCGAGTGCGAGCACAACCTGCTCGTTCCCAATCAGGTCCATGGTGACCATATCGTTGCGGTGACCTCGAACGGCGCCGATGACCTTGAGGACGTCCGCGAGCAGATTGCCGAGGGCTGCGATGCCATCGTCTGTACGGCGCATAACGTGCCCGTGCTGCTCTGCTTTGCCGACTGCGTTCCCGTGGTGCTGGTGGCCCCTGGCGGATTTGCCGTGGTGCACTCCGGTTGGAAGGGCACGATTGCACGTATTTCTGCCAAGGCGTGCCAGGCGCTTTGCGATGCTGCCGGCTGCGATGCGAGCGACGTTTCCGCCTATATCGGCCCCCATATCTTGGGTGACGAATATGAGGTATCCCAGGAACTCATGGATCGCTTTGCCGCCGAGTTCTCGTGCATCGATGCGAGCACCTCTCGCATGCTCAATCTTTCCGCTGCCATTTGCGAGGCGCTGGTAGATGTCGGTGTCGACGCGGATAATATCGTGGATACCCAGCTTTCGACTGTGCGTCAGAATGACCGCTTTTATTCCTACCGTAACGAGAACGGCACCTGTGGGCGCCATGCTGCGATCGGCGTGATGCTATGAGAAAGATCGTATCGGCCCTGAGCGCTGCTGTGCTAACGCTTACGCTGTGTGCCTGTTCTTCGGGATCTTCTACCTCTTCCATTACCGTCGCCGGCTCCACGACCTGCCTTCCTATCGCCGAGATTGCGGCCGAGGGCTTTAAGGAGGAGACCGGCATCGACGTGCTCGTTTCCGGTTTGGGTTCTTCCGCTGGCATCGAGGCCGTCAGCGCCGGCACGGCCGATATCGCCAGCTCCTCCCGTGGACTCAATGCCGACGAACAGGATCTGGGCCTGACTCCCATCGTCATTGCCCACGACGGTATCGCGGTCATCGTGAACGACGATAACCCGGTCGATAACCTCTCGACCGAGCAGCTCCGCGATATTTACGCCGGCAAGATCACCAACTGGAAAGAAGTCGGTGGCGAGGACCTGAGGATTCAGGTCATCAACCGAGATGAGGCGTCCGGCACGCGTGAGGCCTTTCGCACCATCGTGATGGACGGCACCCCGTTCGATCGCCGCTCGGCCGTTCTTTCGGGCACGGGCCAGGTGCGCGACGTGGTATCTCGTTCGCGCGGTGCCATTGGCTACATTTCGCTGGGCTTCGTCGATAGCCTCAACGCCAAGACCTCGGTCAAGGCCGTCTCGGTCAATCATGTTGAGGCGTCCGAGAAGACGGTCGCGAGCGGCGGCTATCCCATCTCACGCGACCTTTACTTCTTTGTGAAGGGTGCGCCTTCGCAGCAGGCGCAGGATTACATCGACTACGTGACGTCCGAAAAGATGGACAAGCAGATTCGTGAGGCGGGCTTTATCCCCGTCACCAACGACGAGAAGGGGAGTGAGTAGCATGGAAGCACAGGAAAACTCCCAGACTGAGCAGAATGTTCAGACGCCCAAGAAGCGCGAGCTGGCGCTCGTATCGCGCAGTACCTATATCAAGGAGAAGGCGCTGCAGTGGATCTTCTTTGCCTGCGCGTTCTTGGCGGTCGTTACCGTCATCCTGATTTTTGTCTTTACCACGTACTCGGCGCTGCCCGTCTTTACCGACATCGGTCTGGCGGAATTCTTTAGCTTTACGTGGGCGCCCTCTGAGGGCCACTACGGCATCATGTCGCTGCTTGCCGGCTCAGGTCTGGTGACCGTCGGTGCGCTCGCCATGGGCGTGCCGCTAGGTGTGGGTACGGCCGTGTACCTAGTCGAGATCGCCGGCAAGCGCGTGCGCAAGCTCATCAGCCCTGCCGTCGACCTGCTGGCCGGCATCCCTTCTATCATCTACGGCTTTTTCGGCATGATCATCATCCGCCCGTTTATCGCACAACTGACCGGTGGTCTTGGTTTTGGTGCGCTGACAGCGTGGTTCGTGCTCGCCATCATGATCGTCCCTACCATCACGACGCTTACCATCGATGCCCTCAATTCCATTCCCATGGGCATTCGCGAGGCATCGTATGCCATGGGTGCTACTAAGTGGCAGACCATCTATAAGGTCGTGCTACCTGCCGCCAAACTGGGTATCGTTGATGCCATCGTGCTGGGTATGGGCCGTGCCATCGGTGAGACCATGGCCGTGCTCATGGTCGTGGGTAACGCCCCGGTTATTCCCGACAGCATTGCGAGCCCCATCTCGACGCTCACGAGCCAGATCGCGCTCGACATGAGCTATTCCTCGGGCCTGCACCGCTCGGCTCTGTTCGGCATGGGCGTGGTCCTGTTTATTATCTCCGCCATGCTGGTGGGCATCGTCCGTCTGATTTCCAAGAAGAAGAGGGGGTAGGCTATGTCCGATTCCGTTGACGCGACGGTCGATACGACCTCGTCGCGCGAGCGCATCAAGCGTGCCCTTTCCCACGGCAAGAAGGGCCGCATCAACAAAGACCTGTCCAACAAGATCATGCTTGGCGTGTTCCGTGCCGCGGCATACATCACCACGCTGGTGCTGGTCGCTATCATCGCCTACGTGGTCATTAATGGGCTGCCGCATATCTCGCTCGACTTTATCTTCGGTTGGCCCCAGGGCGTCAACGCCGAGGGCGGAATTTGGCCCACAATCGTCTCGACCGTCTATGTGACGGCGCTCGCCATGCTTATCTGCACGCCGATCGCTGTGCTGGCAGCCGTCTATCTGGCCGAGTACGCCAAACAGGGCAAGGTCGTCGAGCTCATCCGTTATGCTGCCGATGCTTTGGCCTCGGTGCCCTCCATCGTTATGGGTCTCTTTGGCTACGCCTTGTTTGTCGAGGCCATGGGCCTGGGCCTTTCGATGGTCTCGGCTGCCCTGGCGCTGGCGCTTCTGATGCTGCCTATCGTCATGCGCACCACCGAGGAGGCTATTCGCGCCGTGCCGCGCTATATCCGTTGGGGCGCATATGGCTTGGGCGCCACTAAGTGGCAGGTCGTTTCCAAGATCGTGCTTCCTTCCGCCTTTGGCCGCATCGCCACCGGCATCGTCCTTGCCATCGGCCGTGCCATTGGCGAGACCGCGGTTGTACTTTACACCATGGGCCAGGCCATCAATCTACCTATTTCGCCGCTCGATTCCGGCCGCCCCATGACGGTCCATCTGTACCTGCTTGCCAACGACGGCATCAACATGAACGCAGCCTACGGCACCGCGCTCTTGCTGATGGTGATCATTTTGGCCTTCAACCTGTTTGCGCGCTTCCTGTCGCGCAAGCGTCGCTAGTTAAGGAGTCCCATGTCCGTTTATCAGTCCGCTCCCACGTTGGAGCAAGCGGCCATTACGGCCAAGGATTTCAACTTTTGGTACGGTGACTTTCATGCGCTGACGGGGCTTGACCTCAACATCGCCAAAAACGCCATCACCTCCTTCATTGGCCCTTCGGGCTGCGGCAAATCGACGTTTCTGCGCTGCATCAACCGCATGAATGACCTGATCGAGGGTACGCGCGTCGAGGGCACCATGACGCTCGACGGCAATGATATCTATGCCGAGGGCGTCGACCCGGTCGATCTCCGTCGCCGCGTGGGCATGATCTTTCAGCAGCCCAATCCGTTTCCCAAATCCATCTACGAGAATGTCGCTTTTGGCCCTCGTCTGCAGGGCGTGACTAGCAAAAGTGACCTCGATGACATCGTGGAAGAATCGCTCAAGCGCGCCAACCTCTGGAAAGAGGTATCCAATCAGCTCAACAAGGATGGTTTGGCGCTCTCGGGCGGTCAGCAGCAGCGTCTGTGCATCGCGCGCGTGCTTGCGGTGCAACCCGATGTCCTCCTGATGGACGAGCCCTGCTCCGCCATCGACCCCACGTCCGTCTCTAAGGTCGAGGATCTGATGGCCGAGCTGGCGCCCGAGATGACGATCATCATCGTCACGCATTCAATGCAGCAGGCAGCTCGTATTAGCGACTACACCGCATTCTTCTTGCAGGAAGTTGCCGGCGAGCCCGCCACGCTCATCGAGTATGGTCAAACCGACGCGATCTTCACCAGTCCGGTGGACTCGCGGACGGAAGACTATATCACCGGCCGCTTTGGCTGATCGGTGCGACTAGTCCCAAGCTGATCGGACCTGGTCCGGTGTGTATTCACTGTGCGGGCGGCATGACCGCACCCAACTGATTGGAGTGAACCATGCGCAAACTGTTTTCCCGTCAGCTCGTCGAGGCCCGTCACGAGATGCTGAGCATCTATGAGGCCGTCGATCTGGCCCTCCACGATGCCGTGAAGGCCTATGTGACCGACGACCGCAAGCTCGCCACCAAGACCAAGAAGCGCACGCTTTCGATTGACGCGCGCTGCGCCAACCTGGAGGCCGTCTGCTACAACCTGATCGCCACGCAGTCGCCGGTCGCCTCCGACTTCCGCTTGCTGCAGACGATTATCTACGTCGACTTTAACCTGCAGCGCATGACCGATAAGGTTCGCCAGATCTGCCGCGCTACGCGTCACATGGTCAAGGCCGATATCTCGCTGCCCAAGGAGCTTGTCGGCACGGTCGAGGCCGAGGCTGAGGCCGTCTACCAGGTGCTGGGCTCTTCGCTTTCTGCGCTCGTCACCAATGACATGTCCATCATCTGCAACTTGGCCGTCGAGGACGAGCCAGTGCACGCCGCCTACGAGAAGTTCTTCCGCACCTTTAACCGTATGGATACGGGCGACTTTATGGACGACGACAGCAACTATGACGACCTGCGCCGCGCCATCATGGTTTCGCGCTACCTCGATCGCATCGCCTCGATTTCCATCGATGCCGCCTGCCGTCTGACTTTCCTGTTGACTGGTCAGCGTATGAATGCCGGCGATATCGCCCGCACTGATGAGGATGAGCTCGAGAGCATGCGCGTGCCTTCGGGCGAGGGTGTTATCATGAGGCCCGCTGTCGACGCTCGCTACGTTGCCAAGGTGCCCGCTAACGAGGTCAGCGAGGGTCTTCGCTACCTGCTCGATCATCTTGAGGATGAGGACGATGGCGAGGACGACGAGGAGTAAGTAATCCCGTTCGTCGAAAGATTGTAAATACCTAAGTGAGCGCGGCCTTGCACATGCGGGGCCGCGCTCTTGCGTTAGCATGGGACTACTTGTTTGGCTGTCAGCGGAGGCGATTGGCAATGGATAACTATTTGGACTTGATGCGCGCTCGCCGCGAGCAGATTCTGGAACGTTTTTATGCGGCGCTCGATCGCGCGGGCCGCCCCCACGACGCCGCGCGCCTCATTGCCGTGTCCAAGACCGTTGGTGTCGATGAGACCGTTGCCGCCATCCAGGCGGGGTATCGCCATTTTGCCGAGAACCGCCCGCAGGAGCTGGTTCGCAAGCTCACGGGTCTGGCGGAGCATCCGGAGCTGCCCGAGGTTCGCTTCGATATGATCGGCAACCTGCAGACCAATAAGATCAATGCGGTGCTGGGCTCAGCCGAGCTGATTCACTCGGTGGGTTCGCTGCATCTGGCGCAGGCGATCTCGAGCCGTGCTGTCCGCAAGATTGAGGCAGGCGAGCTCGCCGGCCCCCAGCGTGTGCTCATTGAGGTCAATGTGAGTGGTGAGGAGTCGAAGGGAGGCTTTTCGCCCGATGAGATTCGCGCCGCCGCGGGTGAGCTTGCGGAACTTGAGGGAATTTGCGTACAGGGGCTTATGACTATGGCGCCCCGGGGGAATAAGGATGTGGCACGCCGCACCTTTGCGGGGCTTCGTGAGCTGAGGGATGAGCTGGAGGCAGCGCATCCCGATTTGAACCTGCCTGAGCTTTCCTGCGGCATGAGCGAGGACTTTGAGCCTGCCCTTGAGGAGGGCTCTACGCTCGTTCGCCTGGGCAGGGTAGTATTTAGCCCGGAGTTTGCAGTAAAATAAGGCTCTGAAGTGCGCACTGATTATCGGGGCGCCTGCACTAAACCGCGAGAGGACACAACCATGGGCTTCCTTGACGAGATTAAAAATAAGATGCACCTGGGCGGCCAGCAGGCTTACGACCAGGATTATGGCCAGGACGACGACTACGGCTACGATGACGGCTATGACGATAGTTATCAGGGCAACGGCTACAGCGGTGCTTCGGGCGAGGGCTTCTACACCCAAGACGAGCCGAGCAACGGCCTGCTTGGTCAGACGCGCCGCGGTGAAGCTGAGTCGGTTGCCGTGTATACGCGCTCCGGTCAGCTGGTCGGCGATGACTCCCGCCATGCCACGACGTATAACCCGCCTTCGCGCTCGCAGGACAGTGTTGCGAGCGGTTATCGTCCTGGTGCCTATGACACGCCGTCGAGCTACGCCGAGAACACCCGCGCCCGTGCCGCCGCTGCACCCGCGCCTGCACCGAGCGATGCCTCGGCCTATGCGAGCAATATCATCAACGCCACGCCGCAGCTGCCGGCCTATGTCCTGCGCCCCGAGAGCTATGACGACGTGGAGACTGTGGTGCGCCGCGTTCGCACCAAGCAGCCTGTCGCACTGATTTTTGTGGGCGTACGCACCGAAGTTGCCAAGCGCGTCTTGGACTTCTCTTACGGCTTTGCCTGCGGTCTGGGCGCCACGGTCAAGGAGGTAGGCGACCGCGTGTTCATGGTGCTGCCCGCCGGTTGCGAGGTCAAAGATTCCGATCTCAAGAAGCTTCGTGCGGACGGCTACCTTAAGTAAAGACAAGACGAGGAGATTCCCATCAACATCTACACTATCGTCCAGCTGGTCAACACGCTGTTCAACTTCTATTCCACGCTCATTGTCGTCTACTGCTTTATGACGTGGATTCCCACGAAGCAGGGTGGTTTGCTTCAGGATATTGCCGCGGTGCTTGATAGCGTGTGCGGTCCGTGGCTCAACCTGTTCCGTCGTTTCATCCCGCCGATGGGCGGTATCGATTTTTCGCCGGTCGTTGCGATTATTGCGTTGCAGTTGGTGCAGAGGCTGGTTCTGCAGCTTCTTATAGGTATACTCGTGTAGAACTGACTTAGTAACTTACGTCGGGCGTGTAGCGCCGAGGCGATGAAAAAGGAGACTTGTTATGGCTATTACCCCTGCAGACATCCAGGCTCAGACTTTCTCTGAGGCCAAGCGTGGCTACGATCCTGCTGAGGTCGACGTCTTCTTGGAGACGCTGTCCTCCGAGGTTGACGCTATGCTCGCTAAGATCGTCGACCTTAAGGGTCGTCTGACTGCTACCGAGCAGCAGCTTGCCGATGCGCAGGCTCAGCTTGCCCAGGCTCAGGATGCCACCGCCCAGGCCGTTCCTGCCGCCCCCGTGGCTGCTCCCGCCCCTGACTTCTCCGCTCAGGAGCGCCAGATTTCCGCTGCCCTGATCGCTGCCCAGCAGACCGCTGAGACCATCGTTAACGATGCCAACGAGAACGCTGAGCGTATCCGCAACGAGGCTGACGCCAAGGCCCGCGAGGTTATCCGCCAGGCTCTGACCGAGAAGCAGGCCGAGCTCGAGGAAATCGACCGTCTCAAGGCTTCCCGTGAGGAGTTCAAGGCAGAGTATCTCAAGCTCATCCAGCACTTCATGGACGATGCCCAGAACTCCTTCCCGGCCGACCTCATGGCCTCCACGCCGGTCGGTTCTGCCGCTTCTCCTGCAGTGACTGTTCCCGCCGAGCCGCTGCCCGTCGCTGACCCGGTTGTCCCCGTGGCCGATCCCTTTGCCCCGATCGACAACTTTGCTGCCGACGACCTGGACTAACATTCGGCCTACAATTTAGTGCCTAGAAAGGACCCGCAGCTTGCGGGTCCTTTTTTATGACTGTGCCGGGGTGCGTAACATAAAAAACCGAGCCCTGCACATAGTGGCGCAGAACTCGGCAAATGGGTGAGCGGTAAAAGGTAGGTTTTAAGGCATGTCCCAAAAATCTACTTGAGGAGGAAGTCGGAGAGGGGAATGGTGCGGGCCTCGCGATGCTCGGGGTCTGCGATGTGGTCGGCAGGATAACCACAGACGAGCATGTGATAGGGATAGACACCCTCGGGCAGGTTGAACTGCTCGCGGGCTAGCTCGGGCTTAAAATGGCACACCCAGCACGTTCCCAGGCCCTGCTCGGTGGCCTCCATCATCATCTGATCACACACGATGGACGTATCGATTTCACTGGAATTCATCTGGTCATACGGGCGCACCCAAGCATCATCGGTAACGCTGCAAATAAGGAAGACAAGCGGAGCCCCAAAGATAGACCCATCACGAGCAAACCGAGGCTGACAAGCAGCAGCCTTCTCCAACAGCTCAGGCGTATCCAGCACCATCACACGGGCTGGATGATTATTACAAGCAGAAGGAGCAATACGCCCAGCCTCAACAATGGCATCCACCACAGCCTGCTCAACAGAACGATCCTCAAACGAACGACAAGAATACCGACCACGAGCCAAATCCAAATAAGACATACAAGCCCTCCAAAGCTAATAAAACAACCTAAAACTAAGCAAAAGGGTACCCAAAGCCCCATTCAGCCAAACGCCTACCGAATGCCAAAGTGTTCAATTGGGTACTAAAGGTCCCTTCAGCCAAACCCCCATTGCGCTATAGCTATCAGCCAAAGTTCCCAATGGTGGTACATAAGGGAGCGGGCCCGACCACTGATAACCTTTTGAACGACTCTGCTTGCAGCCGGAGTGAAAAAAGGTTATCAGTGGTCGGGCCCGCGACCGGTGGGACATGTACCCCCAATTAACTGTTCTTCATGACAATCGAATCCACGACATCGGCCACATTCTCGCAGCAGTCGGCGCAGTACTCCAGGAAGGCGTACACGTCACGCCAAGCGATGACCTCGAGCGGGTCCTTGCCATTAACGTGCAGGTTACGCATGGCGTTGATATAGAGCTCGTCGGCCTCGGACTCGATGGTGTTGATCTGGATGACGAGCTCCCGCAGCGTCTTGGACTTGCGGTAGTTAGGCAGCTCGACCATCAGGTCCTTCATGGCGCGGCAGGCGTCGGTCACCTTGTGGGCGATGACGATGGCGTCGGGATGGATACTCTGGATGTTGGTGAAGTAGACGCGCTGCACGACGCCTTCGATACGGTCGAGCACGGTGTCGAGCGAGCAGCTCATCAGGTCCAGGTCCTCGCGCTCAAGCGGGGTGATAAAGGCCGTGAGCAGGGCGTCCTCAAGCTCATGGTGCTTCTTGTCGGCCGCATGCTCGATCGCGTGCATCTTGTCGAGCATATCGTGAATCTTTGCAGGATCGAAGTTCTCGAAAATCTTGGTGAGCAGCTCGGCGGCCTGGACGGCAAGGTCGGCGCAGGCGACGTAGTTGTCAAAGTAGAACGAATCGGGTTTCTTTGCCATGAGTGGGTCCTTTCGAGGCGAAGACGGGTGGGCGAAATATTACGGTCCGGATGGACGCTCGGTTTGACTAGATGAACATCATGAACAGCTTGGCCATGACAAAGCTGATGAGTCCGCAGGCGGGGAAGGTGAAGAACCAGGTGAACATCATGTCCTTGACGACGCCAAAGTTGATGGCCGAGAGGCGCTTGACGGCACCGACACCCATAATGGCGCAGGTTTTGATGTGCGTGGAGGACACGGGGATGCCGGTAAGGGTGGCAAGTAGCAGGTTCGCGGCGCCCGCGAGGTCGGCGGAGAAGCCCTGATACTTCTCGAGCTTAACCATGCTCTGGCCGACGGACTTGATGATGCGCTCGCCGCCCACGCTGGTGCCGATACCCATAGTGGCCGAGCACAGCAGCATAATCCAGATGGGGATGCCTGCATCGCCGACGCTCGTCTGGCCGCTGGCAAAGGCCACGCCTAAAAAGAGCACGCCGATGAACTTCTGTCCATCCTGCGCGCCGTGCATAAAGCTCATGGCCGCAGCGCTCGCGATCTGAGCGTATTTAAAGAAGACATTGGCACGTCGCCTGTTGGCGGCGGCGAAAAGAATCGAGACGAGCTTGCACAGGACCCAGCCCATGACAAAGCCCAGGCCGATGGAGAGCGCCAGGCCGTAGATGACCTTCATCCACTCGTGGACGTTGACGCTGCTCGCACCGCCGAGGGCGATGGCGGCACCGGTCAGGCCGGCGATAAGGCTGTGGCTTTGCGAGGTGGGGATGCCAAATCGCGACGCTGTGGCGCCGTAGACGACGATGGAGAACAGCGCCGCGCATAGGCAGGCGAGCGCCATGGTGCTGTTTCCGCCAAAGTCGACGATATGTGAGATGGTGTTGGCGACGCTCGCGTTAAAGTGCGTCATGATGAGCACGCCGAGGAAGTTGAATGCGGCGCTCATGAGAATGGCGGCGCGGGCGGGCATGCAACGCGTGGTGACGCAGGTCGCGATGGCGTTGGGCGCGTCGGTCCATCCATTGACGAAGATGGCGCCCAACGCGAGGATCACGGTGACGGCAAGGACTGGGTTCGACACAATTTGGCCGAGGAAGGTTGAGAACGTTACGTCCATATATGGGCTTTCTCGAAGTTTGCAGACACGTTACAAAAACATGATAAATCGTATCACCTCCTGCGGGTCTCTTTACCGAGTTCTGATGGGAGAAGTGAACTTTTTGGCACTAAAATTGAATATTAGCCCTGTTGACCGCGGGTGTTCTTTTTGCTAACACGCCATGCGGACACGTGCGATTGCTACGACACTCCAAAACCACAGTCTGTTCGCTTTACAACATGCAAACATGCGTTCGATAATAGGAGGCATGGAATATCGACAGACAGACGGCAAAACTCGGCGCGTACACAAGCAGTATGTGGACGTCGTGGCTCGCATCCTCGCGGGCGGACAAGTCGTGCCGGTCACCGTCTGCTGGGTCGACGGACGTTGTTTTACAATCGATGAAATTATCTCGACCACCGGGTTTGGCCTGACGGTCCACGGCATCCGTACGGCGACCTATAAGGTGCGTTTTGGCGGGCACGCGACCGAGTTGTATCTGGAGGACCAGACGCGCGAGCGGGCGGACGGCTCGCAGGCACACGTGATGCGTTGGTGGGTCTGGGCTTTTGATCGCACGCTCGAGGGCGAGCGCCGTAGGTAAGGACGTACGGCATTCGGGTACAATGACAGGAATCTTGTCATCTGCTGTGCCGTCTTTCACGGCGCTTTGTGAAAGGACGAAGTATGAACGATATCCAGGGCTATCAGAACGGCCCCATCGAAACTGGCGCAAGCCGTGCCAAGGAGATGTCGCCGCGTGCGTACAATCTCGCCATGTCTGCCCTGATCTTCTTGGGCTTTTGCGCCATGGGCACCGGCGCCTACTTTACGAGCACCATGGCGTTTGCCCGCATGATGATGAGCGGCGCCGCCCTGCCGCTGGTCTTTGGCTCGTTTATTTTGACCATCGTCGGCATGGTCATGATGTCGGCCGCCGCTAGCAAGCAGTCCGTGGGCCTGTCGCTCATGGGTTACGTGATCTTTGCGAGCACCTTTGGCCTGACCGCGTCGTTTGGCCTTGCCAACTATGACCTGCCCACCATCAACACCGCCTTTATCGCCACCGCTGCCATCACCTTTGTCTTTGGCGCCTTGGGCGTGACGTTCCCCAAGTTTTTCCAGCGCGTATATGGCATTGGTTTTGGCATCCTGCTTGCCACGATTCTGGTCGAGATCGTGCTGATGTTCATGGGCGTTTCGCAGTCCATCACCGACCTGATCGTAATCGTGGTGTTCGCCGGGTTTATTGGCTACGACACCTATGTTGCCACGACGGTGCCGCCCACGCTGCCCAATGCGGTGCTCATGGCGTCCAATCTGTTCGTGGACATTATCAACGTGTTCCTGCGCATTTTGAACATCCTTGGCCGTCGCGACTAGTGGCGAATCGCGGCGGTGCTTGCCATGCGTGCAAATCGATGCGAAAGGCGGTCCTTCGGGGCCGTCTTTTTTGTACGCGGCGGGGTATCATGGATGGGAAAAGCCGATAGCGGCAGCGACAGGAAAGGTGGCCACGTATGGCAGACGTCGACAACAGGAACCGTAACCGCAGGTCCAACCGAGCGGGTCAGCCCAATCCCAAGCGCGAGGCCCGTGCCAAGGCCGCCGAGCGTCACGTGGCAACTGTGTCCGAAGCGTGCGCCAAGGATATCGAGCGTTCGTTTGCCGGTGTTCGCGAGTTTGACGGTATGCCTGTCGGCTTTGTCTCGGCGATGAAGGCCAAGGTTCAGAGTGCTGTGGCCGCCGAAGAACAGGTTGCCGAGGACGTCGAGGGCGCCGAGGCCGCCGAGGCCGCTGAGGTTGCGTCCGCCGAGACCGAGGTTACGGCCGAGCC
>USCN01000019.1 GCA_900553165.1 uncultured Collinsella sp. | reverse complement strand
GGAGTAGGTGCCGTCGACATGGGTAGTGCCGTTGAGCATCCATACGGCAAGCTGGGTGGCGGCGCGGGCGCGATCGGGTGAAAGATGGTAACCGCCAAACGACGTGGCGGTAGGATATCCGTGACAAACGATTGCCGCGAACTCGTCGTCGAGCCACACCCAGCCTTGATCAAAGTTGAGCCATGGACCGCCCGGCTTGGTGGGCCCGGGGCGTTCCTGGTTCATGCAGTAGGCAATCGAGGCGTCTTGAGCTTCATACTTGCCGATGAAGAAGGGCCCACAATCATCGCTAATAGTACGGAAGCCGAGCTGGTCGTAGCCATCGACGGCAAATGCGGCTCCCGGTGCCAGGCAGCCGAACAGCAGGAAGAGGAGCAGGAGCAGCGGACCTGTTGCGATTGCGCTGTGGACAGAGTGCGTGGGTGCGTTGGACATGGCTGCTCCTTATCCCTCGTGCGCCGCATGGGGAGGTTGCGACGCGTAGGATGAGGCTACCCCCGAGGTTCATGCGGGTAAGTACCGGAGCCTGACCAAAAGCTTGCCCAATTCCTGACAAATTGAGCTCAAATACAACAATCAGGCAAAAGCGCAGGTAGAAGATAAGGAGAACAGGAGGCCAAAGGTCCTCATCTCCACAATTGATGCGATTTTCAAACGAATCTCCACGGCTAAAACAAGCATCGCCACCCTTGTATCGAACAAGACAACCGCGTTATACTAGCCAACACACAAGCGGGCATCGCCAAGTGGTAAGGCATCAGCTTCCCAAGCTGACACTCGCGGGTTCGAGTCCCGTTGCCCGCTCCATTCGAATTTCAGGCACGGTAACGTTTCGTTACTGTGCCTTTTTCAATAAAGTGCCGGGACTCGAACCCGACAGGGTGCGAGCGTTAAATAAACGCGAAGCGTTTATAGCGAGCAGGCAAGGTCGCCGATAGGCGACCGCAGCCGGTGCGGATTTGCGAAGCAAATACGCGGATGTCCCCATGCCCGCTCCAATTCCAAAATGTTAGGTTAATGCCTGCTGCCCATACTCGCACCCGCGCACGGTACAATGGTTGAGTTACGACCAACGTGCCAATAACCAAAAAGGAGCCGCTATGATCGATCGCTATACCCGCCCGGAGATGGGACATATCTTCTCCCTCGAGAACAAGTATGCCATTTGGCAGGAGATCGAGGTTCTGGCCTGCGAGGCCCAGGCGGAGCTCGGCAAGATCGGCATTTCTAAAGACGAAGCCCAGTGGATCCGCGACCATGCCAACTTTGAGAAGGCGAAGGTCGATGAGATCGAGGAGGTCACGCGCCACGATGTCATCGCCTTCCTGACCAACATGAAGGAATATATCGACGCCGATGTTCCCGAGGGCGAGCCCAAGCCTAGTCGCTGGGTTCACTACGGTATGACCAGCTCCGACCTGGGTGATACTGCTCTGTGCTATCAGCTTACTCAGGCGTGTGACCTGATTATCGAGGACGTCAAGAAGCTCGGCGTGATCTGCAAGCGCCGCGCCTTCGAGGAGCGCAATACGCTCTGCGCCGGACGCACCCATGGCATCCATGCTGAGCCGATGACCTTCGGCATGAAGTTTGGCTCTTGGGCATGGGAACTCAAGCGCGACCTTGATCGTCTTGAGGATGCTCGCAAGAACGTTGCCTTCGGTGCCATCTCCGGTGCCGTCGGCACCTACAGCTCCATCGAGCCGTTCGTCGAGGAGTACGTCTGTGAGCACCTGGGTCTGGTTCACGACCCGCTGTCCACGCAGGTCATCAGCCGCGATCACCACGCCTATCTTGCCGGCGTGCTTGC
Organism: uncultured Collinsella sp.; assembly: GCA_900553165.1. Lineage (GTDB taxonomy): Bacteria > Actinomycetota > Coriobacteriia > Coriobacteriales > Coriobacteriaceae > Collinsella. Next base: position 11,146 of record USCN01000019.1, on the reverse strand, counting down.
CACTACAGCGGCTACCTGCGAGCGCATCGCGACCGAGGTCCGCAACCTGCAGAAGACCGATACACTCGAGGCCGAGGAGCCCTTCCGCAAGGGCCAAAAGGGCAGCTCCGCCATGCCGCACAAGCGTAACCCCATCACCATGGAGAAGGTCTGCGGTCTGTCGCGCGTCGTGAAGTCCAACGCCCAGGTCGCCTTCGACAACGTCGCCCTGTGGCACGAGCGCGACATTTCGCACTCTTCCGCCGAGCGTGTCGCCCAGGCCGATAGCTTTATCGCGCTTGACCATATGTTCCAGTGCCTCATTCGCGTTATCGACGGCCTGCAGCTGTATCCGGCCCGCATGATGGCCAATCTCAACAAGACCCGCGGCCTCATCTTCTCCTCCAAGGTCCTGCTTGCCCTCGTCGATACGGGTATCACCCGCGAGGATGCGTACGCCATTGTGCAGGAGAACGCCATGGCCACCTGGCACGAGGTGCAGGATTGTGTCTCTGGCCCCACCTTTAAGGAGCGTCTCGAGGCCGATCCGCGCTGCACCGTCAGCCAGGAGAAGCTCGACGAGATTTTTGATCCGTGGGACTTCCTCACCCGCATCGATACGGTCTTCGATCGCCTGGAGCAGCTGAGCTTCGAGTAGGGTTAACCTAATTCGACCGCTTGCGGATGCATTTCAACCTTTGGCGCCTTGCCCGTCTTGGGCGAGGCGCTTTTTTTACTGTCGCATATGCGCCCGGGTAATAAAATGAACTCCGACTGCTGTTTCGATGAAAGGGGGCACGTGCCCAGACGCATCAAGCGGGCCACCATCGTCTCGTTTACGCTCATACTCCTTGTTGCCGTCTGTGCGGGCGCCCTGACGTATACCGTTCGAAGCAGTTCTTCCTCCTCGAATGAAGCCGATAGAGATCTCCCGGTGCTCAAAATCGGCGTTACGGATAACGACCCCTATGTGTATGTCGATACCACGGGCGATTACGCCGGTATCGATATCGACATCGCCCGCGAGGCCTGCAAGCGTGCGGGGCTCAAGCCGCAGTTTGTCGATATTGACTGGAACGATCGCGACCGGCTGCTCAAAAACGGTGATATCGATTGCCTGTGGTGTGACTATTCTCCCTGTTATCGCGAGGATAAGTATTACTGGACCGAGCCGTATCTAACCGTGACGGTCTCGGTTGCCGCCAAGAAAACGAGTGGCATCAAGTCCTTGGCACATCTCGATGGAAGTAAGACCATTGCGGTGATTGCGGGTTCGGTGAGTGAACGCCGATTGCTTGCGGGGGATCTGGGGGTCTCGTCGGACGTTCAAATCAAATCATATGGCTCTGCCGAACTCTGCAAAGCTGCTCTAGTCAAAGGGTACGTTGACTGCTGGATGGCGGATGTCCAGTCGCTTGACCGACTCGTTGCTCAGTATCCCGGCGTTTACCGTGTGTTTGCCGACAATGTTATGACGGTTGACCTGGGCGTCGCGTTTGATGACAGCTATGAAGGATCGGTCGTAAAGGATCTCAATACCGCGCTGTTCGACATGGATCGAGATGGCACGATTGACCGTATTGTGGGCAATTACAAGACAGGAGCGACGACGGGCGGGCAAGGAGGAAATTCATGACAACTGATGAGCACCGCTTGAGTCGAAAGACTCTGAACGTCATAGCTGCCAGCGTTATTGTCAGCGCCGTCTTGTTAGGCCTGTTGTATACGGTTGGAACCCATCGCTGCCTCGAAAAAACGCTTGGGTTTGGCCAAGAAACCATGGTGTTTTTGGAGAACGCTTGCGAAAAATATGACCGCTACGAACAGGGGAGAAAAACCGAGGCGACGCACGATTTGCTCGTCGCGGTCGAATCGTTTGTGACGTTCCTGTCCTCTGATCGCGTTGAGGTTAACGACGATCTTATCGAGCAATTTGTCCATGCCGAGAACCTTTCGGGGCTGATGGTCATGGACTCCGATGGCCATATGGCTGCCCACTACGACATCGATGGTCGCGATCCGCTCATGTTGTGGCGAGATGAGTTGGCCTGTTCGCCGGTCGCATCGATGTATCAAGGTTCCAAAGTGACCTACTCAACTGTCGATGAGCGCCGTGGTGTCGTTTTTGCCGTCTGTGCTGTTCCGTATGGCGACGGCGTTGCCCTGGCATACCGCTCACTTGTTTCCGATACGGCGGACGACTATTCATATGCCATAGCCGACGTGCTTTCGAACAGTACCTTCCACCAGGGTCCCACGGTGCTTGTTATGGAGGATGCGGAGATTGTCTCATCCAACAGTGCCGATGCTGACGTGTCGCTCGCCCGACTCCTCACCAGCGTAGGAGTTGAGTGGAAAGACGACGGCCTGACGCGCATCGAATATCGAGGAGACGAATGGTATGCCGTGCGTGCGGCATATAAGGACTACCGCCTGTTTGCGCTATATCCCAAATCTGAGGTCATGTCTGACAGGATTTCATTTGTCGCCGTCGGCGTCTTGGTGTGTCTTGCGTTTTGGGTCGTGGTGCTGTTGGCTCGAAATATCGTTGACCACCGCAATTTGGTCGAAAAGGATAAACAGCTCGGCATTATCAATGCCATAAGCGCCATCTACGATTCGACCTTCCTTTTGCATCTCGACACCCTCGAGATCGAGGGGATCAATATGTCGCCGGCGATAGCGAAGATATTTGCCGAGCACAGCGAGGCATATGACTTTATGGACACGGTCTGCCGGGATATCGTGAGCCCCGAAAGCCGCGAAGCGGTTGTGGGACTCGTAGATATAAGTTCGCTTCGTGAACGTATGGAGGGCGTACCGTACTTGGCTGCCGAGGTGCGAGATTGTCGAGGCGCTTGGTACTCGCTACAGGTTGTCCCCCAGCATCGCGATGAGCAAGGCCGGCTGGAGTCGGTCGTCGTGGCGACGCACAACATATCGATGGTCAAGCATGCCGAGGAGCTGTCATATCAAGACAAACTGACGGGGCTTCGCAACCGCAACTATCTTGAATCGCGCGGAGATAGCCTGGTAAACGAGGACTTGCCCGTGAGCGTGATTATGTTGGACTGCAATTATCTCAAGCGGACCAACGACATCTATGGTCACGAGATGGGGGATGAACTGCTGCGACGGACGGCGTCCGTGCTGCGGCGGGTGGCTGGTGCGGATTATCTGCCGATGCGCCTTGGCGGCGACGAGTTTTTGCTGGTTTGCCCCCATACTGACAACGAGTCTGCGCTCGGGCTGGAACAGGATCTTCGTCTCGGTCTTGCCGCGGTAAGCGATGAGGCCCTGACGGTCAGCGCATCGATTGGCGTGGCGACCGTCGAGACGGCTGGAAATACGCTGGCCGATGTATATCGTGTCGCCGACCACAATATGTATCGGGAGAAGCGCACGGTCCACGCACAGGGTGCGGACTGCTAATCTTGCCCCCGCGAGTCCATGCATCGTAGGATGTTGAATCGGTGCTTGCGATAATAAGTCGGCCCAGGCGGGGATAATAGACGTCTGAAATTTCTTTCTGAGAGGGGATCTCAATGATTAGTTTTGACTACAAGCCGCAGGGTGTATGCTCTCGCAATATTCACCTCAATCTCTCTGACGATGGCAGCAAGGTGCTGGGCGTTGAGTTTACCGGCGGCTGTGACGGCAATCTCAAGGCAATTTCCAAGTTAGTCGAGGGTGCTCCTGCCGATCGCGTAATCGAGGTTCTCGCCGGTAATACCTGCGGTATGAAAAAGACCTCTTGCGCCGATCAGCTTACGCGCGCTATCGAGGCCGCTCGCGCCGAGATCGCCTAATGGGTATCGCCGACCACATCAAGAATGGAATATCGCGCCGTGGCTTTGTGCTCGGCGGTGCTGCCGCGGGCGCTGCCACGGTGCTTGCCGGTTGCTCGAAAAAAACGGGCACCAGCGACGATGCCGCCGGCGAGCCGCAGGTTATCAAGGACGATTCGAAGATTGTCTCGATCACTGATGAGTACGAAGCTGTTGATATCGATCTTGAGCCGGCGGCGTCGTGGACGCTGCCGCTGGGCACGCTGCTGTACTACTGCGATGGCGACTACGCCGCCGCGATGATGGCGCCTGCTTCTGCCCTGCATGCCAATACGCTTGGTGTGCTCAACCTGGGCGATGGCTCGCTTACCACATTAATCGAGGATCCTATCGAGGGCACGGGATATGCTTTTTACGATGTCCGTGCCGGCGATGGCGTGTTTGCGTGGGTTGAGATGAACTTTGCCAACTCATCGTGGAAGCTCTACGCTCAAAATCTGTCGGGCGCTTCGCTCTCTGGCGACGTGGCTGAGCTCGATCGAGGTGGCAAGGACTATGATCCGCCCCTGTTTACGGCGTTCGGGTCATCGGTCATCTGGTATAAAATGCCTTCGGCAGGCGGCAATAAAACGAGTAGTGATTCGTTTTGCTATCGTCGCTCGCTTGATGAATCCAAGGCCGAGGTAGTTTGGAAATCGATGGGCCGCTTTGCATCGGCCCCGCGCGCGAGCGACGGCATTTTGACCATCTCGCCGCGTGTCCGCAACGACGAAGGCGTCTACTACGGCATAACGGCAATCGATCTGACCGATGGCAACAACACCAAACGTGCCCAGCTAGTCCTTCCCTCGTCAGTCTCGCCTTTCGAGGCCGTATATATGGGCGATACCTTCGTGTTTTCTATCGAGGCGACCTATAGTGGCGTGGGCAGCCTGGGCAACATGGGCACGTATATCGGTAATGAGGGAGGGCCATACCTCTTTCTGTCCCGCGAGCCGCTCGCCTGTGCTGCCGGCAAGAAGAATAAATATCTCGTTAAGGTACAGGCATCGCATTTTCTCATCGACACCTCTGCCAAGACCTATGGCTCGCTGTTGTCGCCCGACCGCGCTTTGGAATATGGCGATTATCCAGCTACGGCGGGAAAATCGGACTCATTCCTTACGTACGCCACGGTGCGCAACAGCCAGGGTATACCCGAGACGGTCACCGCACGCCTATTCTCTCTTTAAGCTTAGAGGGGTTAAAAAGGCGCCAACAGGGGAATAAACGCGTTGTAATTGTGAGTACCGCCCGCCGAGCTGCCGCGTCATAGTGGCATCCGGCGGGCTCAGGTGCGTTAAAATGGGCTTGTTCTTAGCTGATTGAGACAGGGGGGCCGTGTTATGGCTTCAGATGCAAAAAAGATTCTGCTGGTCGAGGATGAGAAGGCAATCCGTGACGCCGTCGCTGCCTATCTCGAGCGCGAAGGCTACTGGGTTGTGGGTGTCGGCGACGGCCAGTCCGCGATCGAGGAGTTCGAGAAGCATCAGTTTGACCTGGTCGTGCTCGACCTTATGCTCCCCAAGATCCCCGGCGAGCGCGTTTGCCGCACCATTCGCGATACCTCGGATGTCCCCATCATCATGCTGACGGCTAAGGGCGAGATCGAGGACCGTATTATCGGTCTTGAGCTCGGCGCCGACGACTATCTGATTAAGCCGTTCTCGCCGCGCGAGCTTGTCGCGCGCGTACGCGCCTTGTTCCGCCGTGCCCATCAGGCCGACGAGCCAGCCGTCGAGGTACTCGACTTCGGCGATCTGGTCATCGATATCTCGGGCCACAAGATTTTGGTCGAGGGCAAGGAAGTCGACCTGACGGCTTCCGAGTTTAAGCTGCTCACCACGCTTGCCCGTCACCCCGGTCGCGTCTACAACCGCATGGAGCTGGTCGAGAAGGTGCTCGGCTACGATTTTGAGGGCTATGAGCGCACCATCGATAGCCACGTGAAGAACCTTCGCGCCAAGCTGGGCGATGATCCCAAGAAGCCCAAGTGGCTCTACACCGTCCACGGTGTCGGCTATCGCTTCGAGGCTCCGGCCAAGACCGATAAGTCGGACGAGAAATAGGGAAATCACATATGACACCTGCGCGCTTTGAAATCGGACAAAAGCACAAGCAGGAGAGCGAGGCGGGTTCCAAGGCTAGTTGGAACACGCCTCGTTCCGATTCACGGCCAACGATGAGCTATCCCTCGCGCATGGCACTTGCTTTTGCTCTGACATCGCTCATGACGGTATTGGTGCTGGTGGGCGTGGTCTCTGTTGTGTGGGGCACGGTCTTTTCGGATTACACGCGCTCCAATATCGTCGAAATCGCAAATTCCGCTGCCGAAAAGCTTGCGACGTCGTATGAGGAAAACGGCAATTGGACTGCGGGCGAGCTACGTACGGTCGCGACATCGAGTTTGGTGTCCGACGATTTGGGTATGCAGGTCGTCAACAAGAAAGGCGTTGTCGTTTACGACGACTCATGGCCTTCGGCAAGCGCGACCGCCGATGTGCGCGAGAACGAATCGCCGTCGAGCAGCTCGAGCGGGAAAAAAGCATCGCATAGTCCGGTCTCGTCGGCTCCCACCGGCTCCGATAGCGTTGCAAACGTCGAAATCATAACGTCTTCCGGCGAGCATGTCGGACAAGTAAAGCTGTGGGCCATCGGCTCCGATGCCTTGCTCACCAAGGCAGATTCTGCGTTTAGGGAGAAGACCTTTAACGCCATGGCCCTTGCTGCGGTTGTTGCAGTTTGCATTTCGGTCGTTATCGGATCACTCGTGTCGCGCATGCTCACCAAGCCGATTCACCGTATTACCAGCACGGCCAAGCAAATTCGCGATGGCGATCTGTCTGCTCGTACGGGCTTGCGCGGCGATGACGAGATTGATCAGCTGGGTGAGACCTTCGATGAGATGGCCACTTCGCTCGAGAAGGATATGAAACACGAGAAACGTTTGACCTCGGACGTGGCTCACGAACTTCGTACTCCGCTTATGGCCATGCTCGCAACGGTCGAGGCCATGCAGGATGGCGTATATCCTACCGACGATGAGCACTTGGAGACTGTTGCTTCCGAGACGCGTCGTCTGGCTCGTCTGGTGCAGCAGATGCTCGACCTGTCGCGCATGGAAAACAGCACGGCTCCGCTCAACCTTGAGCCGGTGGACATGGTTCCTTTCGTGCGTTCCATCGTCAATGCCCAGGAGCGCCTGTTTGTCGACCGCGATCTGCGCTTGCGCTTTGCTGACGAGACCCAAGGTCACGACGATGTCGTCGAAGCCGATCCCGACATGATCACACAATGCGTCATCAATCTCATGAGCAACGCCATGCGCTACACCCCCGAGGGCGGTTGGGTCGTGGTGTCGGTGCTCAGTGACCGCAAACACGTCAGCGTCGCCGTTTCTGATACCGGCATCGGTATTGCCAAGGATGACTTGTCGCGCATCTTCGGCCGTTTTTGGCGCGCCGATGCCAGCCGTGCCCGTGAGGCGGGCGGTCTGGGCGTGGGCCTCGCCGTGACTAAACAGATCGTCGAGCGACATCATGGCTACATTTCCGTGGAGTCGGAGCTTGGAAAGGGTACGACTTTTACGATTCATCTGCCTCGCGAGCACACGGCGGACGCGGCATCTACTACAATGGAGCACTAGCTTTTCGCTATTCGGTGAAGGAGGGGTTTCATCCCTGCCGCTCCGAGTTTGCGAAAACGTGCGGGAAAGAACCCGCATTACTGTCGTATTTTGGTAAGGAGTGACTCACGTGACAACGATGGAGCGTCGTCCGGATTCCCGTGGCAAGGTTCGTGATATCTACGATGCCGGTGAAAACCTGCTGATGGTCGCCACCGACCGCATTTCTGCGTTCGACTTCATTCTTCCCGACGAGATTCCGTTTAAGGCAGAGGTGCTCAACCGCATCTCGGCATTCTGGTTTGATAAGTTTGCCGACATCGTCCCCAACCATCTCGTTTCCATCGACCCGGCGGATTTCCCCGAGGAGTTTGCTGAGTATCGTGACTACCTCGCTGGCCGCGCCATGCTGGTTAAAAAGGCCCAAACGATTCCTATCGAGTGCATCGTCCGCGGCTATCTGACCGGTTCGGGCAAGAAGACCTACGACGAGAACGGCACCGTCTGCGGCATCCAGCTGCCTGAGGGCCTGACCGAGGCTTCCAAGCTTCCCGAGCCGCTGTTCACGCCGTCCACGAAGGCCGAGATTGGTGACCACGACGAGAACATCTCGTTCGAGCGTTGCTGCGAGATCGTGGGCGAGGATATCGCCACGCAGATTCGTGACCTTTCCCTCAAGATCTACAAGGCCGCTGCCGAGTACGCCGCGACCCGTGGCATCATCATTGCCGACACCAAGTTCGAGTTTGGTGTCATCGATGGCAAGGTCACGCTGATCGACGAGTGCCTCACGCCCGATTCCAGCCGTTTCTGGCCTGCTGCCAGCTACGAGGAGGGCAAGATCCAGCCCAGCTACGACAAACAATTCGTCCGCAATTGGCTCAAGGCCAACTGGGATATGACGGGGGAGACCCCGCACCTGCCCGCCGAGGTCATCGATGGCACGTCCGAGCGCTATCGCGAGGCCTTCCAGATCATCACGGGCTCCCAGTTCACAAGCATGAAGGAGAACGCATAAGTGAGTACCCGTAGCGCCACGAACAAGCGCACGCAATCCCACGAGGTTACCGGGGTTGCGCGCAAGTCCGCCGCATCTGCTAAGCCTGCCCGTCAGGCAGCGAGCTCTGTCCGCGTCGTGCCGGCTTCGTCTAAGGCACGCCGCAAAGAGCTCGAGAAGGGCGAGAACCTCGAGGGCCTCTCTAAAGAGGAGAAGCGCGCCCGCAAGGCTAAGCAGCGCGCCAAGGAGGACCGCATCTACACGGTGTCGAATATCCTTCTCAAGCAGGATGAGGACTACACCAAGCGCCGTCGTATCTGGTGGGCCGTGCTTACTATCGGCATGGTACTCGTCGTGGCAATTTGGGCTTCGCTCTACTTCGCTCCCGCTGGCATGGTGTCCAGCCCTGTCCAGATGGTCGGCATCGTTTTGTCCTACGTCGTCATTTTGGGTGACTTTATTTACGACTTCGTTCGTATTCGTCCCCTGCGCAACATGTACCGCACGCAGGCCGAGGGCATGTCCGAGAACAAGCTCAACGCCCTTATCGAGCGCTCGGCTGCCGAGGAGGACAAGAAGGACTCCAAGAAGAAGTAGCGTTTGCATGCATACTTATCGCTAAGATATAAGGCGCGTCGTTTTTGCGGCGCGCCTTTTTACTGTTCTATAGATAGATGGAGTGGCACATGATTCGAGCTGCCCTGACGGTCGAAGAGGCTCTGGAGGGCATGAAGGCCCTGGAGCCCAAGATTAAAAACTATGCGCGCTTGGTTGTCCGCAAGGGCGTAAACGTCAAGCCCGGCCAGGAGGTTGTCGTTCAGTCTCCGGTCGAGTGCGCGCCGTTTGCGCGCGTGGTGGTCGCGGAGGCCTATGCCTCCGGTGCCGGTCACGTGACGGTTATTTGGGCCGATGACGCCGTGACGAGGCTCACGTACGAGCATGTCGAGAAAAGCTATTTTGAGCAGATGTCCGAGTGGAAGCGCCTGCAGCTTGATTCACTGGCCCAGGATGGTGCCTGCTTTATCTTTATCGAGGGTGCGGACCCTGCCGCTCTTAAGGGCATCGATCCCGCTAAGCCTGCTGCAGCTTCTAAGGCAAGGAACACGCAGTGCAAGGTCTTCCGCCGCGGACTGGACTACAACATCAACCCGTGGTGCATCGCCGGCGCGCCGGTCGTTGCCTGGGCGCGCGAGGTGTTCCCGGGAGACGCCGATGAGGTTGCAATCTATAAGCTGTGGAATGCGATTCTGCACACCGCTCGCGCCGATGGCCAGGACCCAGAGAGCGACTGGGAACTCCATGACGCCGCATTCGAAAAGAACCTGCGTTTCCTGAACGACAACCGTTTCGACTACCTGCATTACACCTCGGCAAATGGAACCGATCTGACGATTGGCATGACGAAAGGTCACGAGTGGGCCGGCGGCAAGGGCAAGACGCCCGAAGGGCACCCCTTCTTCCCCAACATTCCCACCGAGGAAGTCTTCACTTCGCCCGATCGCATGCGCGCCGACGGTATCGTGTACTCGGCCATGCCGCTCATCCACCATGGCAATAAGGTCGACGATTTTTGGATTAAGTTCGAGGGCGGCCGCGTAGTGGACTACGATGCCCGTGTGGGCAAGGCAACGCTCGCAAGCATCATCGATACTGACGAGGGCGCTGCTCACCTGGGAGAGGTCGCGCTCATCTCCAAGAACACGCCGATCCGCGAAAGTGGCGTACTGTTCTACGATACGCTCTATGACGAGAACGCTAGCTGCCATCTCGCGCTAGGTGTCGGTTTCCCCGAATGCATCGAGGGTGGGTATGACATGTCCAAGGAAGAGCTCCTGGAGCATGGCGTTAACGTCTCGAGCACGCACGTCGATTTTATGATTGGCACGGACGACATCGATATTACGGGCATTACGCCTGATGGACGTGAAGTTGTGATTTTCCAGAACGGCCAATGGAGTTGGGAATAGTCCCAGACCGTGGTACAATGCCACCCGCGGGCCGTTAGCTCAGCTGGCAGAGCAGGGGACTTTTAATCCCAAGGTCCAGGGTTCGAACCCCTGACGGCCCACCATAGAATGGAAAAGCGACTGGCGGATGCCGGCCGCTTTTTTTGAGGCTTCGGTAGTTTGTGTGACAAGGGGCTAGCCTAGGCAGCAACGCTCTTCGCTCCCTTCACGCCCTTCTTCCTCGCCTTCACCGGGCGACCCGGGAGCTGGGGCTGGCAGTCGCCGCACCTGAGCATGAGCAGGGCCACGAGGTTGTCGGTGTTGCGGAAGCCGTAGCCCATCCTCACCGTCACCTTGATCTTGTTGTTGATGGCCTCTACGCGCCCGTTGCTGATGCCGAGCTCGACTGCGGCGATGATGTCGTCGCGCCGGCGGCGCACCTTCTTCTCCACGGCGACGACCTTGGCGATCTTGCAGTAGGCGGCCCTGTGCATCCAGTCGTCGAGCAGCTCGGCGGCCTCGGAGCCGTCGGCTGCCCGGAAGACGGCCCGCAGGTCCTCCTTGAGCTCCCAGGCCCTGACCAGCCGCGAGCCGGCCCTCTTCTTGAGCGCCTCGAGCCTCGCCCTCTGGCCGTCGGTGAGGTCCTCGGGGTTCTTCACGAGCGCGTAGCGGCTGCCCTTGATGGAGGCCGCCTCCTCCTCGAGCGCCCTGACCTCCTCGGGCGGCAGCTCGCCTTTGGCAGGCCTGCCGCGCTTGCCCTCGGGCCTGGGCC